>JAIROH010000128.1 GCA_031257595.1 Treponema sp.
CTGTGCGCAAAAGCGCACTTTTGAAACCGGCTTTTGTACTTTTTAGAGGCCCTTTGGGCCTTACAAAAGTACTTTTTTATTGGTAGTGATTTCAAAATTTCAATTTTGAAATCACCTCAGTAAATAATTCCAATTATAGGCGTACTCTTCATTATCGGCGAAAACGGACATACCTTAAACCCTTTTCGGTCCGATTCACGATCGGATTCATGCCCAAAAACCCGCTTGCCGGAGAATTTTGGAGTATTTTCTTGCAGTTCAACAAAATTCTGTTTTTTTGAGTAAGAAAAAGCCTTTTTCAACCGTGGAAAAACCCGGCAATTTATGCTATATTTTTAATACTGTTAATATGCTTTGGTTAAGCCGATAATTAATTATATCCTCCGCAAGTTACGATGTTGGGGGAATACGTGATTTAATCTCACATAGGCAGGAACGGTGACAGTTTCACAAAAGGCAGCCCTCAGTCTCCTCATTTCGGTTGTGGTAATCGCCGTTTTTTCCATACTTGCCTTTACCGGTTTTTTCGACCTGATAGAAACCCGTTTCTACAACCCGTCAATCGCCAACTCCCAGATCAGGGAAATAAACCGGGATGCCCGGATAATTCAGGATTTTCTGACGGAACTTGAAAAGCGTTTTTCCGATACCCTTAAAGACAATGCGGTCGAGCGAAGTTTTCTTCCCAATCAGAGCGCCCAGGATATTTTCGAACGTACCAGAATCTACGGCCTGCTCCTGGAATCTCAAAAGGGTCTTCAGTCGGTACGTTTTGTGGATTCAGGCGGCCTGCGCATCCACTTTTCAACCAGTCCCGAAGATATTCTAAGCCAGGATGAAGGCCGAATCGCGTACCGGAATTACACCGATATAAGGCCTTTCAGCCCCTATGACGAACTGGCGGTTCCCGATCAGGGCCTGCCGAAACTTAGCCTGGATCAGGACAACGACCGTATTGTTTTTTCTTTTCCCTTTTATGATTCGCTGGCCGTGTACCGGGGAACCGCGCTTTATTCCCTTTCGGTACGGGCGGTGGCGGATATGCTTATCACGGCCGGGCGGCTTAAAGTGGGAGAAGATCTTTCGCTTGTTTCGGTTCCCGCGGCCGCGGGCATGGTGTCGGGAATGTCCGCTTCCGACAAAAACATAATTATTCCGATTATCTCTTCCACCTGGTCCGGGGGCATTACCGGGCTTAACGCGCTGGATTCGGGAAATTCCACATCTTCTCTTGTTTTGGTTTCCGCCAAAACCGAAGCGGGGCTTTTTATCGGGCGGGTCGTAGAAGAGCGGATTTTTGCCTTTCCCAATGCGATGAAACTGATACTGCTTGTTTCGCTGTTCCTTACAATGTATTTAAGCATTTTCCTCTGTTTTAACCTCAGGGCGGATACCGTAACGGTTATCCAGAACCGGCTTAAAAACCTTGAGCTTTCCCTGATAAGGGAATACTACGAGCGCAAAGGAGAAATGGACTGGAATCACTGGTACCGTGAACTGGAAAACAGGCGTGAGGACGTACGGGCAGAGCTTAAACGGGGAATCAAAACCAAGAACGCAGCGGCTCTTATGGAAGATATTGATGTCCTTATCAACAAGAGCTGGGACGAGATACTTACCGCCATCGGCGGCAAGCGGGAAACCAGGCTGGCCATTGATGAAGACAAACTTCAGAATATCCTTAACCGTGTATTACTCGCGGCCGGAACTTCTCCGGTACTTCCCGGCGGAGGCGTTCCCCAGACCCTTACTGTTCCCACCGTTCAGAAAACGGTGAAGCCGAAAGCAGCCGAGGCCGTTGAGGAAGCTGAGGCCGTCGAAGAAGCTGAGGCGGTTGAAGAAGCTGAGGCCGTCGAGGAAGTTGAGGCCGTTGAGGAAGCCGAACCGATAGAAGAGCTTGAAGAAGTCGAAGTGGTTGAAGCCGACGACCTGGGAGAGTTGGAAGAGGCCGGGGAACTGGAAGAATTTGAAGAAGCCGGCGATCTGGAAGAGATGGAAGAGCTGGAAGAAGCCGGGGAACTGGAAGAGTTTGAACAGGAAGAAGCCGGGGAACTGGAAGAGTTTTCCGAGGATTCCGGCGGCGCGGATTCCGTTAGTCCAGTGGAAAACATCGCCACGGAAGAAGTTCCCGAAAAGAAGGTTCTGCGTCCCGAAGAAATAGCCGATGCAGAAGCTGAACTTGCCCAATCCAGAAAAAAATCCAATATCCAGCTTGTTTTTGGCGATGACGATATTCCGTATATTGTTGAGTCTTCGGGTCTTGAACTGGTCGATGACGATATTACCTCGGCAATGACCAACGTCAGTGCGGAAGACGATGTGGGGGATCTTGAAGAGCTGGATGAACTGGAAGAACTGGACGTGAGCGAAGTTCCTGAAGAAAAGCCCGCCGCCTCCATCACAGAAGCTCCGGCCTCTCCATCGGCAATTGACGACGCGGCAAGCAGAATCGAATTCAGCGAAACCGCCGAAGAAACGGAAGAAGAGGAAATTGACGGAGAACTGGAAATCGTATCTCCGTTTGCCACAATGCTTTCCCGGTTTGACGACGATGGGGTCTTCAAGCCTGTGGATGATGACGACGATACGGAAAAAATAAAAACTTCCGGACGGCTTGAAGAGCTTAACGCCGAAGGCATGTCCCTGGTATATACGCCTTTCCGGAACGAAGAAACCCACAGCCCCGAACTGCTCGATTCTTCGGGCCCGGTGAAAGTTATAGAGGAAAGAGACGGGATTAATTACGTAAACGAAATTGTAAAATCTCCGGATGAAGAGATGGAAAAAAATCTCGATCCAAGCCTTAAAAGCCTCGTTAATTCAGTAATCAAAAAAAGTTAGTGTAACGCTTATTCCCGCGTATACAGGTTTTCTGAAAGCCGGTAATCCCTGGGGATAAGGTCTTCCCAGGCGGAAGGTTCCGGCATGTCCCTGTCGATGCGCATAAATATCTGCTGATCATAGCCGGAAGACGGGTTGAGTATATTCTGGGCGTTAAGGTAGGCCAGGTTGATCCCCGGACCATAAAGATTCCGGATTGGCCTTAGCCGGGTCATGCTTTCCGGGTTACGGGTAATTACATCCCAGGCGCGGATCGATTCGGCGAAAAACCCCAGAGCCCTGGAACGGTAACTTGTATTGCCGGTGATCCGCGTAAGGGTTTCCAGCGTCACCCCCAAGTTGTTGTCCGCCACCATGATCCGTTCGGCCAGTTCCTGTTCTTCCGGGCGGCCGCCGGGCATAAGGTCGGGAAAACGCACCCGTTCCGCGTCAAGGAGATCCATCAGCCGGTTATAGTAGCCCTGGGCGGCAAAGTAGTTTCCCCGCAGATAGGAAACGTTGCCCAACGCGTAGAGCAGGCGGCGGTTGTTGGGAACAACGCCGGAAAGGGGGAAGAAACATTCGAGGGCCTCCTCCCACCGGGAAAGTTCATAATAGGCGACCCCCATCCGGTATTGGATCTCGGCAGACGCCCAGCCGTTGGCTTCCGCTTCCCGGTAATGACGCAGAGCCGTTTCCATATTGCCGTCCTGGCTGTAAAAGGCCAGGTCGCCCAAATCGGCGTAAAGCCTGCCAAACAGGGGGTTCGGTCTCAGGATGTTTCTCGCCAGCGCGTCCTCAAAAAGCCTGATTCCCTGGACAAGCTGTTCTTCCGCAGGAAAAAATTCACCGGCGTTAACAAGGCTCTCCGCATAACGCCTGTAGGCGTCGATTCTATATCCGGCGCGTTTGGGATTTCCTTCTTCGGCGGCGTTGAAAACCCTGATGGCGTTTTCCAGGGCAGAACGCTCTTCGTTTGTCGAACCGTATCTGTTGTAATACCTGGCAAGATGATAGTACGATTCGGGTATGGCGGGATCTTCCTTGATTGCCCTGAGCAATATGTCCCGGATTCCGTCAATTTGATCCACATATTCATCGGGAACTTTCCGGGGTTCCGCCGCCGGCAGAAGCCGGGCCTGGACTTCCGCAAAACGTTTATCCAGAAGGTAGCCCCCCAGTTCCGCCAGCGTGGGAACGCTTATTTTCCGTTTCTTGTTTGTGGACATAAAGTAGGACTGAAGGGGAAGTACTTCGCCGAGATTGTCTGTTCTGATAAAGTATTTGAGCATCCCTTCCAGGAACGGATCCTGCCTGCCATAGCGGGCAATGAGCCGGGCATAGGCCGCCCTGGCCTCTTCGTAACGCAGCGGATCTTCTTCGGCCCATGCAAGGTTGTTCTCGGCCTGGGCTGTAAGGGCCTCCCTGTCGTTTACCGCATAGTCAAGGATATTGTGCCGTAAAATTTCATCCGCTTTCCTGAAGTTTTGGCGGTAACTTTCCATGCCCGCATAATCGAGCGCGCCTTTTTTATCCCGCGGATATGCTCTTAAAAGCTGATCGTACTTTTCGGCGGCCCTCTCGTAGTTACGCTGCTCCCGGAAAGCCTCGGCATAACGGTAGAACCATCGCTTTACCCTGTGCCGTTCAAAGGCCGTTCGAAAAAGCTCGTTTGCCCGGATATAGTCGCCTGAAAAAATACGTTCGTAGCCGTCTTTGTAAACGCCGTTTGCGATAAAAGGGTTGATAATAAAACGCCAGGAAAGATAACCGGCCGAACCGGCCGCCAGGGCGGCAAGCAGAAATATCCGCAGGACAGGAAGGAATTTTTTGACAAAGATATAGCCGAAGCTCGCCTGTTCTTCTTCAAGATCGGCGCCGGTTTGTTTCGCGAAACCCCTGGGAATGGGGATGCTGCGCCCGAGGATTTTTCCCGCCAGGGAGGCCGCTTCCTTGGCGGGAGCGCCCCGGACAAGGAGCTTTATCATCGCCGACATAAGATCCGGCGCGACAGCCTGTTCGGCGATAAGTTCTTCGCAGGCTATGCGGAGGTTTAACGGATACGAGGACAGGGTCTCCTGAAGCCGGCGAAATTCGTCTTCGCCAAGGTGTATTTCTTCCACATCCTCGGAAGCCATGTCCGCCTGGGGGCCGAAACCCGCGCCTGTTTCGGGACTGCCAAAATCGTCGAAACCTTCAAGGGAAAAGCTGGAACCTGAAAGATCGTCCGCCGGAGCGTCAAAGTCAGGAGTTCCCAGGGAAGCGTCTTCCGGGGGGGTCCATGATTCGCCGCCCAGGTTGAAAGCGTCAAAACTATCGCCGTTTCCGGCATCGTCGTTTTCGCCTATTTCCATAGCGTCTTCCGCTGCCGGGGATCCGGGTTCGGGAATTCCGATATCGGAGAAAGCGGATATTTCCGTCTGTTCGCCGGCGGCCGGGGTCTCCGCGGTCTCCGGCGAAATGTCTTCCGCTTCCAGGACAGGCAGGGCTTCTCCGATTTCCTCATTCCCCGCATCGGCGGAAATATCCGAAATATCGGGGAACGCTATATCCGGACTTTCGGCGGCAAGACTTTCCGCTTCCGGTACGTCTTCCGTTTCCGCCGCCGTTTCGTCAAAGCCTTCACCGGAAACTTCCGGGCCGGACGTTTCCACCGGACCGTCTTCGTTCCTGAGATCCATCGCATTGGACAGATCAATCGTCGAAAAATCAAACTGGCTGTCGTCCTCGCCGGGAACCGAAAAAGTTTCATTCACCGGAAGGCCGTCCGATTCAAGATCGTCGGCAAACCCGCTTAGAAGATCCGGCGGAATTTCCCCGACACCTTCTTCGGTTCCCGAAGCTTCGGTTCCCGCGGCTTCGACCGCCGAAGTTTCCACCGGCATTTCCGCGGGGCTTTCCGGCGGTAACCCCGGCATGTCTTCCGGCAGGCCGAAATCGCCAAAATCGGACAAGTCCGCGGGAAACGCCTCACCCGCTTCCCCCGCTTTTTCGGAATCATCCGGCAATCCAAATTCGCCGAGATCTTCAAGATCGCCCGTTTCTTCCGGCCCGTTCGGGGATTTTTCCGCCAAACCGGAGTCCCCGAAACCGGACAGATCCGGCGAAAATTCGGCCGCTTCGGTTTCAGGGGCTACCGGAATATCCGGGGCCGGCGGATTCAGAAAGGCGCTAAAGTCAAAATCATTTAAACCCGGTTCCGTTTCGGGAATTCCGGCTATATCTTCGGGAAAAGGGGAAGGCGGTTCGTTGCCGGGCAGGGGAAAATTCGCACGGGAATACTGGCCCGCAGACAAGCTGTTGGCTTCATTACCGATATTCACGAAAGAGGATGAAAATTCTTCCAGCTGTTCCAACGACGGCATAACAACCCGCTTATAAATGACTTTCCCCGCCCTGGGAGACGGGGGTATGGATCCATCTACGAATCAAGATCAAGATATTGAACCATTAACCGATATTAATAGAGAACATGAAAAAGTTCATTATAAATATAACACTCCTTACCGCTATTATCGGCATGATTGGAGCCGAAGATTCAGATTCTTATCGGTTTATCGATTATTTATTGCGGCATCCCGGACCGGGAAAACCTGAAATTGTCGCGGATTCGGTTGTTTTTACCGCGCCGTCTTCATACCGCCGTGTAGGTATTGCGTTCGGTCATGAAGGTTTCGGCAAAATTTATTGGTTCAGAAAGCTGATGATTCCCAATGAAGACGCCTCTCCCTGGGTAAAAGACAGGCCGCCGCCGGACATGTTTCGGGATTCGGGAGTGCTTTTTCATGTGTTTCCAATCCCCGAAAACCTTGACATGGGCGAACTTGAATACAGGTTGATTATCGACGGTCTTTGGGTACGGGATCCCCTTAATCCCAGCTACAGAACCGACACATCGGGTATAAGCCGGTCGGTAGTCGCCATCCCCCGGATTAAACGGCCCGATTCTCCCGTCCGGGGCCCCGTGGGAACGCTCACGTTTACGTTTTACGCGGAAAGCGGCGAAACGGTCAGCGTAGCCGGTTCGTTCAACAACTGGGATCCGTTTATGTACGAGCTTTCCGAAACAAGTTCGGGCCGTTACACCCTGTCATTACCGCTGCCTCCGGGTGTCTACCAGTATACGTTTTTTTACCGCGGCGAACGGTTTCTTGATCCGGCCAATCCCCGCAGGGTGTACAGCCGGGACGGAAAAGCCGCCAGTGAAGCGACGGTAGAGTAAGCCCGGACGGGAATTCTCAAGTTTACGAAAACAAAAAAGGTGACTGACACCCCCGCGGAAAAGTGGTATACTTACTACGAGGAGCCAAAATATGGAGACAGCGCAAACCGTAGAGAAAAAGCCGGATTTTGACACGGTCTGGGCGGCAATACAGGCCACCAATGAACAGCTCAGGGAAACCGACCGTATTGTCAGGGAGACCGACCGTATTGTCAAGGAAAATGCCATCCAGATGAAGGAAACCGACAAGCAAATGAAGGAGACCTATAAACAAATGAAGGAAACCGACAAACGGGTTGGGGAAATTACCAACCGTTTCGGCGAAATGGTTGAATATATGGTCGTGCCGAACCTGGTCGCGAAATTCCGAGAACTGAACTTTGAATTTGAAAAAACCCATCGCGACACGGTAATCGCCAGCAAGGAACACAATATATACACCGAAGTGGACGCGTTTCTGGAAAACGGTGACAAGGTGATGATCGTTGAAATCAAGAACAAACCCAGCGTTGATGATATAGACGATCACGTAAAACGCATGGAAAAGCTGCGCGCCTACGCGGATCTGCACAACGACAGGCGGACGTATCTGGGCGCGATTGCGGGGGTGGTGTTCAACGACAGCGAAAAAACCTATGCCTTAAAGAACGGCTTCTATGTTATTGAGCCCTCCGGCGATACCTTTACCATCACCGAACCGGCGGGTAAATACCATCCTCATGAATGGTGAGACCGGTGCCAGGCACCCCCAACTGGCGCCTTTTTTGTTTGCCCATAATACAAGCATGGCGGTGTTTCATGCCCTGTAAGAGGCATGAAACGCCTTTTACTTTTATCGACCGTATGTACGCGGCTTTGGTGCCTGCCGCCGGTTTCCGCCGCGGAACCGGCTTCCATCGCAAAACCCCAACCGGAGAAGCCGGTCGTTTCCCTGCTCTTTGCCGGTTCCTGGGAAAGCGGCGGAAACCTTTCCGAACGCGCCCAACTCATGCTCGAAATGCCCGCATCGGGTCTCGGTTTCCGTATCCAGTATACGGATCGCAGAAAAGCTTCGTCCTGGGATGCTTTTACGGAAAGTTTTGACAAAAACAGCCTTACCGCGTTTTCGGGCGGAATATACCATGAACCGACCGGTTCCCGGTTTTTATACGGGATGATAACAACGTCCGGCCTTGCCGCGAGGATCACCGGTCCCCGGCTAAAGGGCGTTCCGTTTGAAGAATCCCGCGCGGCGTCCCAAAGCGAGCTGAAAACCGAAAGTTCCTCCACGGCCCTTCCGGCGTTTTACCTCCGTCTGGCAAGTCCCGAATTTGGATTGGGTTCAGGAGATTCTTCAAAACCCCGCCTCGGGGTCTTTGGGGCCGTTTCCCTGGAATCGGAAGGAGAGCCGGGCAGTACGCTTTCTTTTTCTTCCGGGAAAAGCGCCTTTACCGCGGGAACAACCGTTTCCTTTTCGCGCGGTTCCTGGGCGCGGCTGGAAACCTATTATACCGAGGGGACGATTCCTCCAAGAACGCCGTCTACGTGGTTCAGCCCCAAACCCGCTCTGCCCGAAAGGGATTTTCGCGTTTATGCGGGAAGCGTCGTACTGCATTTCCCCGGATTCGGCTTTGCCGCGGACGGGGCCTGGTCCGAAACCTTTGCCTACGGCAGGGGTTTTTACGGTAACCTGGGCCTCCGCTTCGGCGACAGGCCCTGGAGGCTGTCCGTTGCCGCGGACGGTTCCGGCAGCCGCTATACCGGGCCGGACGGCGGCGAAAACGAAGCGGAGCTCCGTTTCGCCGCCAGGCTTGAACGAAGGGGCAAACGCTCAAGCCTTTTCAGGCTTGAGGCGCTTGTCCGGGCCGCCGAAACGGAGGACAACGCTCCCGGCGGTTTTTGGGAGCTGGCGGAAACGCCAAACCGTTATTCGTTCGGCGTTTACTGCCGTCCCCAGGCAGGCGGCGGATCATTTTCCGTCCGCGGTTTCTCGTTCAGCCTGAAAAAAGACAGCCGGATTCCGGAAAAGGAATTCGCCGGAGCCGAAGCCGCTGTTTCCCTCAGGCTGTTTCAGCTTGGCTTCGACAGCCGAATCAGCGTTTCCGGCATTGAAGAAAACCCAAAAGAAGATCCGGCTCTTCAGGAAACGGTAACATTCGGTCGCTATCGTTTTGATTCGCTCAGGCTGCGCGAAAGCGTTGTCTGGAGCGGGGGCTTTTTTCAATGCAAAGCCGGACTTGGTTATACCGCGGAAATGAAGACCGCGGAACTAAAGGCATCCTGGGACGCTTCCCTGGCCGTAACATTCAAGGGAAAACACGGCTGGTTCAGCCTTAAAGCGAGCGCCCCAAATTTTCCCGGCGATTGGGAGTATACGCTTTCCTGGCTGCTGCGGAAGTAAGCGTTCTATCTTAATCAAAGGCCATAATGACAGCAAAACCCACATCGTTGATTACGAGGCAGGCACACGAAAAAGTTTGGAGACCTGGCCGCGATGCTGTTTCGTTGGTGTACCTGCCAAAATCTCAGGCGACGTGGGTTTTGACGTTATTTGCTCTTTGATTTTGTCAAAACTGATAAGAGTAGACCTTTATCTGTTGAATACGATCTTGTTGAAATCTGTATTTGTCAGGCTCCTAGCCAAGAGCCTGCTCAAGATCAGCGATGATGTCCGCCGGATTTTCTATACCCACGGACAGGCGGAGAAGCCTGTCGTTCACCCCGGCGGCAAGGCGCATGGCTTCGGGAATGGCATTATGGGTCTGGGCCAGGGGATAAGTAATAAGGGACTCGACCCCGCCAAGACTTTCGGCGAAGAGGACAAGGGAAACCTTCTTCAAAACCCTTTCGGCGTCCTTTTTGTCTTTTACATAAAACGACACAAGCCCGCTGTGTCCCCGCGCCTGAACGAATGAAAGGGCGTATTGGGGATGATCCTCAAAACCGGTGTAGAAAACCTTTTCCACTTTGGGATGTTTCCGCAAAGCCCCGGCAACAAGCTTTCCGTTGGCCTGGTGCTTCTCCATGCGGAGGGCCAGGGTTTTGATACCGCGCAGGGTAAGCCACGAATCAAAGGGGGAAAGGGTGGCGCCTTCGCTCTTTTGCACATTCCGCAGGGGTTCCGCATATTCGTCATTTGAATGGACGACAAGACCGGCAAGCGTATCGTTGTGACCCGCCAGGTATTTGGTTCCCGAATGAATGACAAAATCGGCGCCCAAATCCAGGGGGTTTTGAAAATACGGCGTAAGAAACGTGTTGTCTACAACAAGAAAGCCCCCGCGGCGATGTATCATCTCCGCGCATTTTCCAACATCCGTCACCTTCATCATGGGATTTGACGGAGTTTCTATAAACAACACCTGTGTATTGGGCTTTAGGGCCGCCGCGATCTTTTCGGGATGGCTGGTATCAATCCAGGAAAATTCAAAACCGTATTTTGCGTAATATTCGTTGAACAAACGGTACGTACCGCCGTAAAGATCCTCGGATACGACAACGTGTACCGGAACGTCTTTGGCCGGAACGAACAGCTTTATGACGGCGGAAATTGCCCCCATGCCGGTGGCAAAGGCAAGGCCGTGTTTTCCGTGTTCCAGGACTGCCGCGGTTTCTTCCAGGGCCGATCTTGTAGGATTGACGCCCCTGCTGTAATCAAAGCCGGTGGATTCTCCCAATCCGGGATGGCGGAACGTGGCGCACTGGTAAATCGGTACGCTGACCGCGCCGGTTGCGGGATCGAACAAGTGACACGCGCCGTGTACACAATAAGTTTCGATACTGTTGGTTTTTTCGCTGAAATTTCCCACAAATAGCCTCCGTTGGTATTTTGACGATATCATTCCATAATGACAATGACGCAGGATACTGTTGACATTCTGCTAAAGTTCCATCGGGTTGTAAAGGTGTACGTTGAGGCAGCGCACCCCCTTGAGCAAACAGATTGAGCGTGCTTTAATATGCCCATGAAATACAAAACGGTACCGGATAAAATTGACGAAGAAAGCCTTGTAAGGCGGATTCATTCGTTGTTAGATGAAATCCAAACCGAAGCGGAACCGCAGCTGTTAAACCAATATAGATCTGTTTTCAGGAAAGAGGTTTCTTTTTTCAGGCGTTCTTATCTGGCTGCATACCTTCTTCTGCTTGCCGAACAGGGAAAGACTTTCAAGAGGCGCCGGGACAGCCGGTGGGCTGAGGACAACCGCGAGAATTTCCGCGGGGAAGTTTCCGGTAAAGGCGGAGCGCGGCGGGAGGATTTTAGATCCCAGGAAGAGGCGCATTTTTTGCCCGAAGAAGATGCCGCGCGTCTTTTTGTCAGCATAGGGCGGAACCGTAAGGTTTTCCCCAGAGAAATCATCGGCCTGTTAAACACAAAAGCCCGGATAACAAGGGACGACATCGGCGGTATCCGCATACTGGACAACTATTCTTTTGTGCAGGTGCGTAACGCCGTCGCGGACGCGGTTATCAAGGCCCTAAACGGGCAAAATTTCAGGGGAAGAACCCTGACGGTTAACTATGCCCGAATCAAAAAAGACGACCCGGAAGCCATGGAATACGGGGACTCCGGCGGCCCGGAATTTTCTGAAAATGGTTAACCGAATTACCGTTGGGGAATTGGCGACCAACTGCTGGATCGTTCCCATTCCCCAAACCGGGGGAAAGTGTATCCTTGTCGATCCCGGAGGCGACGGGGATATAATCATAGCCCGGCTGGGAAAACTGCTCTTTAGGCCGGCGTATATCGCGCTTACCCATGCCCATTTTGATCATATAGCCGCCCTGCCGGATATCGCGGCAGCCTATCCGGACGCGAAGATCGCCATTCACCGGGCGGAAGCTTCAAAACTGGGACCGGGTTCCCTGGAACTTCACCGCCGTGATTTCGCCGCGGCGGGCGCTTCTTCCTATATAGACGCCTTTTTCGCCGCCTATGCGGATCGGGGCATGGAGATGCCGGAAGGATCCGTTCTGCTTGACGAAGGGGACGCTTTGGGCCCTTTCCGGGTTTTGCATCTGCCCGGCCACAGCCCCGGATCCATCGGCCTGTTGTGGGAAGAAGAAAAGATCCTTTTAAGCGGGGATACCCTGTTCCGCGCGGGAGTGGGACGCACCGATCTTCCCGATGGCGACTGGGGACTTCTTAACGCCAGCCTCGAACGGCTTTTTAAGCTGGAAGGCGATATACAGGTTTATCCGGGACACGGAGAGACGACGACCATTGGCCGCGAGCGGGCGCGCTAGTGTTAATAGCGTTGTTCCGCGTAGTTGACCCAGCCCCCCGCTGTAACCAGGGCTTTTTCAAAAACCCCAAGGCTAAACGAAAAAATCTTTTCCGTTAACGCCGAAGAGGTTTCCCGTACCGGATTTTCCTGTTCCGGGTTGTTCTGTCCCGAATCTTCGCTGAACGTCAGCGTTCCTGCCGCAAGGTCTACGGAAAGAACCGTTTCCTTGTCCGAAAAATCCCGGAACAAAACGTCAATATCGCCGGAAGAAAGCTCGCAGGCGATCATGCCGCAGTTATACATATTCTGCCTGAATATCCGGGCAAAGTTTGGGGCAATTACCATGCTGATTCCGTTAAGTTCCAGCACCCAGGGAGCGTGTTCCCTCGAGGAACCACAGCCAAAATTTTCCCTGGTCACGATAACGCTTTTTCCGGCGCAGGAAGCGCGTGGCTCAAATCCGGGAAGCTTAAGATCTTCCAGTATATGGGGCTTAAGGGATTCCCTGGTATTTGCCGTAAGGTACTTTGCCGGAATAATCTCGTCTGTGTTGATATCGGCCCGGTCCAGAAACAGGATCCTGCCCCCAAATGTTTTCATTCGCCGGGCCCTGCCGTGGTAATGCGGCCGGCGACTGCCGATGCGGCGGCCGAGGCGGGGCTCATCAGGTGGACCATGCCGCCCTGACCCATGCGGCCAAAAAAATTCCTGTTGGTGGTGGAGGCGCAGACTTCGCCTTCGGCCAGCACTCCGTTGGACATGCCAAGACACGCGCCGCAGCCAGGACTTACCACGCAAAAGCCCGCGGCGGCAAAGTCGCCGATAAGCCCTTCTTCCAGGGCCCGGCGGTATACGGCCTGGGTTGCCGGGGCGAGTATGGCCCGCAGCCCGGGCGCCGTCGTTTTTCCGCGGATTACCGCCGCCGCGGCCCGAAGATCTTCTATGCGGCCATTGGTACAGGATCCTATGTAGACCTGATCGATTTTGGTTCCGGCAAGTTCCCGAACGGGCTTTACCTCGTCGGGCTTGTAGCCGGCGGTGACCAAAGGCTCCAGGGCGGAACAGTCAATGTTGTAGACCGCGTCGTAGACGGCATCCTCATCGCTCCGCCATGTTTCAAAATCCGCAAGCGCCTCTTCTTTGGCGGCGTAGGTTTTCCCGTCAGGCGCAATTTGGCCGTCAGCCAAATCCGGACCGTCACGCCGGATAAACGGCCACAGGTAGTCCACAGTCACCATGTCGGGCATGCAAATTCCGCTGGTCGCTCCGGCTTCCACAGCCATGTTGCACAGGGTCATCCTGCCTTCCATGCTCATCGCGTCAACAACAGGGCCGCGGAATTCGATAACCCTGTCCGTCGCGCCGGAAACGCCGAGCTTCGCGATAACCGCGAGGATAATGTCTTTGGGATAAACGCCGCCGGGGGCTTTTCCGTTCAGGTTAACCCTGATCGAACGGGGCTGTTTGAAGGCGCAGACCCCTTTAAGGATGCCGACTTCCAAATCCGTGGTTCCGATCCCGGCGGCAAATGCCCCGAAAGCGCCGTGGGTACAGGTGTGGCTGTCGCCCATGATCACCGTATAGCCCGGCCTGACAAAACCCTTTTCGGGAAAAATCGCGTGACAGACCCCGTTTCTGCCTATGTCGAAAAAGTCGTTTATACGATGGCGTTTTGCCCAATCCCGCAAAATCTTTCCCTGTTCCGCGGTTGCCGAATCTTTGGCGGGGCTGACATGATCTATCACCGCTTTAATCCGCCTGGGATCAAAAACACGATCCAGCCCCCGCGACACAAGATCGTTTATCGCAATCGGCGTGGTTATCTCATGGCAAAAAACCGCGTCCAGGGCAAGCACCCAAACGCCGGAACCGCCTTCCGGCCTGTCCTTAACGTGGGAATCAAAAATTTTCTCCGTAAGGGTTTTGCCCATTTTAGATGCCTTGGCGTTCAGGGTAATAAACAAAGCGCGAAAATGTCAAGATGCCCTGCCAATCCCCCAGGGCTTGGTTGCAAATTTTAGTCATTTAGGAGTATCATATATACATATGGTGTTAAATTGAGCCGCGACGCCGTAATAACAAAACTATTTCTTTTTTTTCTCCTTTCCGGGCCGCTGTTTCAGGTTGCGTCTCAGGAGTCCGCACAGGCTTCGGGGAATTTTGCCGTGGGGCTGGAAGCCGCGCTGACGGACATTCCCGGTTCCATAAAAACGCGGATAAAAAACGACCCCGCCTTTCCTTCTGCTTTGGCGAAGGTTCTTGACGACGATCCCTGGCTGCGCATTTTGGTTGACAAAGCTCACCCTCTTCCGGAAAGCTACGAACCGGAAGATCTTGTGGTGTTGACATACAAAAGTTACCGGGCCGGCATTGCCGATGTAATGACGCTCCGTAAAAAGGCCGAAAGGGCTCTTGAAGAAATGGCCGCCGCCGCCCGCGCCGAAGGCATTGTTTTAACGGTATCTTCGGCGTACCGATCCTACGCATACCAGGCAGGATCGTTTGATCGCTGGACAAGGCGGCTCGGTTCCGTGGAAGCGGAAAAAGTTTCCGCGAGGCCGGGCAAAAGCCAGCACCAGTTGGGGCTTGTGGTTGATTTCGGCTCCATCGCCAACGATTTTGCCGAAACCGGAGCCGGCCGCTGGGTAAGGGCCAATGCCGCCCGGTTCGGATGGTCGCTTTCCTATCCCAAAGGATACGAGGACATTACGGGATATTCATGGGAAAGCTGGCATTATCGTTACGTAGGAAAAGAACTCGCCGCTTTTATCGACACATACTTTGAAGGCGTACAGCAGTACGCCCTTGCTTTTCTCCACGCATGGGAACGCCGGTGAAACGTGTCGTAACCGATCCGGAACGCTGCGTATGTTGTAACCTCTGTATACGTGTATGTCCCTGCGAAACGGCGAATGTAGCGATAGACAAAGATCGGCGGATCACGATAGCGGTCGATCCAAAGTACTGTACACTCTGCGGTAAATGCATTCCGGTATGCAGAATCAGCGCCCGGCGCATTGAAGAAGTTCCGGGAGAGGAGCTGAAACCCGGCTCACCGCCCGTGCCCACAGACGCGGCGATAGAAGCGGCGTTTATCGCCCTGGACAAAGATACGGAGCCCAAAAGACACATTGACTGCGGCGCCTGCGGATCCGACAGCTGCCTGGGCATGGCGAGAAAAATAGCCCTTAACGTGAACTTTCCGGTTAACTGCAGTGTAAAGGCCAAGGCGGATATTATGCAGGAACACCGCCGGAATCTGGAGCTGTACCGCAAAAACGCCGAATACATTGAACTGGTTCACGAAATCGGGACAACCCTGCTCGCGGTCAACGACGAGGATTTTTCGGAGGTTATGCAAAACGCCCTTGACGCCCTGCGGGCTACTCTTGAGGGAAGCGGCGCCCATGTCTGGAAAACGAAAAAGGACGCGGACGGAATAAAGCTTAAGCGGATCTACGGGTACCCGCTGCGGGAAGAGACAGGTCATCCTGAATTTGACGACAAACTGCTTCCCGGCTGGATTGGGGAGCTTTCCCGCGGGCGCAACGTGGGGCGCAACCTTGTCATCATGTCCGAAACGGAAAAAAAGCTTTTCCGGGCCGGCGGCGTGGCTTCGGTACTTGTCGTACCCATTTTTATCAAGGGAAAATTCTGGGGGGCCATCTCGGTAAACAGCGCGTTTGAACGGTCCTTCGGTGAAGAAGACGTCGCCGTAGTTACCGCCGGCGGCATGCTTATTGCCTCAAGCATTCTGGAAAAGGAGTTAACCGAAAGCCTTATCGAAGCGAAGGAAGCCGCTCTTGCCGGTACGCAGGCAAAAAGCGATTTTCTTTCCAAGATGAGCCATGAAATCCGAACCCCGATGAACGCGATTATCGGCATGACCAGAATTGCGGAAAATACCGGCGATATCGACAAGCTCAAATACTGTCTTTCGATGATTAAAGGATCATCGACGCATCTTTTGGGAATAATCAACGACATTCTTGACATGTCGAAAATAGAGGCGGGAAAATTCGATCTTGACAGCGCTCCTTTCAACCTTGAAAAAACCCTTTCCGGAATATGCGACATTATTGATGAAAAAATCGAACAAAAAAATCAGGTCCTTAACATATTCCCGGCGCTTGATATGCCGACGTACTACCGGGGAGATGATCTGAGACTTGCCCAGGTGCTGACAAACCTTCTGTCCAATGCGGCGAAATTTACCCCGGAAGACGGCAGGATAACCGTCCGGGTAGAGGAAATAGAGCAAAAGAAAGATGTTTCCCGGCTTCGTTTTTCGGTAGCCGATACGGGAATCGGCATGACAGATGAGCAGCGGGCGCGGATTTTCAGTCCGTTTCAGCAGGCCGATAAAAACATTACCCGGCGTTTTGGCGGAACCGGCCTCGGTCTTGCCATATCCAAGAACATTGTCGAAAAAATGAACGGCCGTATCTGGGTCGCTTCCGAACCGGGAAAAGGCTCCTCGTTTATCTTTGAGGTGGAGCTGGCGAGAACAAAACCCCAGTCCGAAAAAGATTTCGCGTCCGAAGCCCGGAAACTTTTTCCGAAAGGCCTGCATATTCTGGTGGTTGAAGACGATCCCGAATTACTGGACCAGCTTGTACAGGGCCTTAAAAAATTCGGCATGACGCCCGATTCGGCCAAAAACGGCGCGGAAGCGGAAAAGCTGGCCGCGGAACATTCCTACGACGCCGTTTTTGTGGAAGCCCGCCTTTCGTCCGTACCGGAAGATAAAGGCCTTGCCGGGGAGACGGGGCTCAAGACCGCGGAAACATTGAGCCGGCTGCTGGATCCGGAAAAAATCATCATGCTCTGTTCTTTTCTTGAATGGAACAGAATAGAAGAAAAAGCCGTCGCGCTTGGCATTAAACGGCGTCTGGGCAAGCCGGTGTTTTTATCAACCCTTTTCGAGGCGATCAGCCCAACGGCGGAAGTCGCCAGAAGCGCCGACAAAGACGAAACAAGGCCGGATTTCAGCGGTATTTTCCTGCTGTTGGCGGAGGATATCGATATTAACCGGGAGATTTTTCGCGCCATACTGGAAGATACCGGCATAAACATAGAAACCGCGGAAAATGGAAAAATTGCGGTGAATATGTTCAGGGAAAACCCGGAAAAATACGACATCATCATTATGGACGTTCAGATGCCCGAAATGGACGGCATTGAGGCGACGCAGGCAATCCGGGCCATGGCTACGAAAGAGGCGAAAAACATCCCCATTGTCGCGATGACAGCCAATGTCTTTAGAGAAGATATTGAAAGATGCCTTCTTGCGGGCATGAACGATCACCTGAAAAAACCGGTAGAAGAAAAAGCCCTGCTGGAAAAAATCGGTTATTTTACCGGAAAATGATCCCCACCCGGAAGGCGCCTCAAGGCGGGTGTGGTCAGCGTTTTACCAGTTGGAGCTGCGCTCGCGACGGGGTTTTTCCATCGCCTCGTTTACCCGGATCTGGCGGCCGTCCAGTTCTTTGCCGTTTGTTCCGGCAATGGCGGCGTTCGCTTCTTCGTCGGTACTCATTTCGACAAAACCGAATCCCTTTGAATTGCCGCTGTCACGGTCAAAGATGATCTTTGTGGATGCGACTGATCCAAAGCCGGAAAACAGACTTCTGAGCCCTTCTTCGGTGGTGTTGTAAGAGAGATTGCCGACATACAGTTTCTTAGCCATTTGAAAAAAATCCTTAATCCCGGATGTTCTGGCGTCCGGGCCGCCATGCTTGCCCTTTCATACAAAGGGGCTATAAAACAGTACCCCAGTTTCCGCTTGTCGTCAAGTAAAATTTCTTCTAGTATGATCTATCATGATACATAAGTTATCTCGCCTGCTTTTATCCGTATTGCTGTTTCTGCCTTTTCCGGCGGCCTGTAACGGCAAGTTCCAGGTATCCGGCGCGCCGCCACGGGAAGAAGCCCAGGTCCCCGAAGCCGCGGAAACTTCGGGAAAACTTCGGGATTACCGGGAACTTGGCCCCCAGGAGCGCGCGGAGCGTATGATGAAAGCGTTTGCCGCGGGTTATCCGGAAGCGATCGAAAAGGCTGAATTCCGCGACGGCGACTGGGCCGTATTGATGAAAGGCCGGTGGTTTTACTGTGCCGACGGCAGGCTGCTTCCCGAAGAACTTCTGGACAAAAAAGACCAGTTTGCCCGGCAAAGCTTTTACAGCTATTTTCCCGATCTGCCCGAATGGAAGGCCCCCGAAGGCGAAGCGGCCGAACGGCTGAAAAACGCCCTGAGCAGCCGGAGGGCGAATCCCCCCAGGCGGGCGCCTGATTTTTTCGATACGCTGTGGGACGCCCACAACAGGGGCGAATCATACGACAACCTCGTGCAGATACGCTTTCTCGGCAGGGCTGTTCTGGTCCACCGGGGTATTGCCGAACGGCTTGGCAAAATTGAGGCGCGGATACGGGAAGCGGCAAAAACCGATCCGGCAATACAGGAGTTTATAGACAATATAGGTTCCGTAGGGGCCTGGAACTGGCGTAATGTAGCCGCTACGGCAAGCCGGAGCTTTCATTCATACGCCACAGCCGTGGACATACTGCCGGAATCCATGCGGGGTCTGCAGACCTATTGGCAGTGGACGGCGGATAACAACGCCGAATGGTACACCGTTCCCTACAGCGGGCGTTTTCATCCCCCGGAGCCGGTTGTAAAAGCTTTCGAAGCATACGGATTTTGCTGGGGCGGCAAGTGGCTCCTTTTCGACACCATGCATTTTGAGTACAGGCCGGAAATTATGCTGATGTTCGGCATGACGGTAGAGGATCTATGATGAAACAGCAGACCGCCAAAAAGACGCAGGCCGCGTCAGGCGTACAACGAACCCCGCGGCGTCCCGAAAAACGGACCCACGTTGTCTCCGCCCTGGTGGAAAACCGCGCCGGGACCTTAAGCCGGATATCGGGCCTTTTTGCCCGCAGGGGTTTTAACATTGACAGCCTTACGGTCGGTGAAACCGAAGACAGCTCGATATCCCGCATGACGATAGCGGTAACGGGCGACGACGCGGTGCTGGAACAGATAGTCAAACAGCTGGAAAAACTCGTGGACGTTATTGGTGTACGGGAGCTTGAGCCGTTTTCCTGTCTGCGCAGGGAGATCATGCTGGTAAAGGTCAGGGCGGATCAGAAAAACCGCCCTTCGGTCATTCAAATAGCGGGGATCTTTCGTTCCAGGGTGGTAGACGTTTCCGCTTCCACAATTACGATTGAGGCCACCGGGGGCATGGAAAAGCTTAACGGCCTTATCATGCTGCTGTCCCCCTACGGCATACTGGAACTTGCCAGAACGGGGATGGTCGCGCTGGAACGGGGAGACAGGGTTTTGTCAATCGAACCGGTTTCAAATCCCGGCTAAGGAAGCGCTGATTTATTTTTCCGGAGGAAAGAGGAACAACATGAAGCAGATCACAATTTTTGATACCACACTCAGGGACGGGGAGCAGGCGCCGGGCTGCAGCATGAATTCCCAGGAAAAACTTGAGGTCGCAAAACGGCTTGAAAAGCTGGGAGTAGACGTAATTGAAGCGGGCTTTCCCATATCAAGCCCCGGAGACCTGGAATCGGTCAAGGCCATCGCGGAGATCATAAAGGACAGTTCCGTCGCGGGGCTCTGCCGGTCGCTGGAAAAAGACATCGACGCCGCCAGGGAAGCCCTGGCCGGGGCGGCTTCTCCGCGTATTCATATTTTTCTCGCTACAAGCCCCATCCACATGGAGTACAAATTGAAGATGAGCCGGGATCAGGTGCTTGAACAGGCTGTCTCCGCCGTGCGTTACGCGAAAAAGTTTTGCGCCGATGTTGAATTCAGCGCGGAAGACGCCTTTCGCAGCGACCCGGACTTTGTATGCAAAGTTTTCGGGGCGGCGATTGAAGCGGGGGCCCTGACGGTGAATTTTCCCGACACCGTGGGTTACGCGATGTCCGTCGAATTCGGCGAACGGATCGGCTATATCAAAGAGCATACGCCGGGGATCGAAAAGGCCGCCCTTTCGGTACACTGCCACAATGACCTGGGGCTTGCCGTCGCCAACAGCCTTGCCGCCATAGCCGCCGGGGCGGATCAGGCGGAATGTACGATCAACGGCATAGGCGAGCGGGCGGGAAACGCGTCGCTGGAAGAGATTGTCATGGCCCTGCGGGTGCGCCGGGATTTTCTTAAAGCCGATACCCGTATCGACACCACCCAAATCTACGGGGCAAGCCGTCTGGTAAGCCATGTAACCGGGGTAAAGGTGCCGCCGAACAAAGCCATAGTCGGAGAAAACGCGTTCGCCCACGAAGCGGGCATTCACCAGCACGGGGTAATGGCGAACCGGGAAACCTACGAAATCATGACCCCCGAATCGGTGGGGATTTCCAAAAACCAGATGGTCCTGGGTAAACATTCCGGCCGGCACGCGTTCGAAGACAGGCTTCAGCTGCTGGGCTTCAGCGTCGACGCCGAGACCCTGGAAAAAACCTTCAGCGAATTCAAGGTTCTCGCCGACAAAAAGAAAGTCGTAAACGACAGGGACATTGAAGCGCTGATTATGGGCGCGGCGGCGGTTCCCGAAACCTGGAAACTCGATCACTGGGCGGTCAACACCGGCAGCGCCCTGGGGGCCAGCGGAACGATACGGCTTCAGCACAAGGACGGCTCGTTTCAGAAACTTGTTTCCCTGGGAGACGGCCCCATCGACTCAATCTACAAATCGATCAACCAGATCATCGGCAAGGAACCGGAACTGGAACTGTACGAAATCGGCGCCATTACCGGCGGCTCTTCCAGCCAGGGCGAAACGATGGTAAAAATAGCCTGGGACGACAGGCGTTACAACGGCCGAGGGGTTTCCACTGATATTATTGAGTCTTCGATAAAAGCGTACCTCGCCGCGATCAACGCGATGGAATGGGACATCCGGGGAAGTCCGGTTAAAGACAATTTATCGTGATTGAAATTTTTGACACAACCCTGCGGGACGGCGCTCAGGGTGAAGGGATCAATTTTTCTCTCCAGGACAAGTTTGCCGTCATACGCGCCCTGGACGAGCTGGGGGTCGCCTGGATTGAGGCGGGCAGTCCCGGCAGCAATCCCAAAGACGCCGAATTGTTCCGGGCCACCAGGAGGCTTTCGCTTAAAAACGCGAAACTCTGCGCGTTTGGGTCTACCCGCAGGCCGGACACCACGCCGGAAAAAGATCCCCAGCTCCGGCGTCTTCTTGAGGCGGAAACCGGCGCGGTCACGATCTTCGGCAAAAGCTGGGATCTCCATGTACGCGAGGTACTGCGGGTAAGTCCCGAAGAAAACCTCGCGATGATTTCCGGTACCGTCGCCTGGTTTAAGGCCGCCGGCCGCTTTGTCTTTTTTGACGCCGAGCATTTTTTTGACGGATGGAAGGAAAACCCGGACTATGCCCTTGCCGCGGTTTCGGCGGCCCTGGACGCCGGGGCGGATACCGTTGTCCTCTGCGACACCAACGGCGGCAGTTTTCCCGGTGAAATCGCCGGGGGAACCGCCGCGGCCCTGTCGCTTGCGGGGGATTCCCGCCTGGGGATTCATGCCCACAACGACGCGGGGCTTGCCGTCGCCAACGCCCTGGCGGCGATTGAGGCCGGCTGCCGTCATGTGCAGGGAACCATCGTAGGCTTTGGAGAACGTTGCGGCAATACGAGCCTTGCCGCCCTTATCCCAAGCCTGGAACTCAAGCTTGGCCGCGCCTGTCTGCCAAAGGGAAAACTTGAACGTATCTCGGAAATTACCCGCCGCATCGCCGAAACGGCCAATGTGCCGGTTCCGGCTGCCATGCCTTATGTAGGATCGTCGGCGTTTTCCCACAAAGGGGGCATGCATTCCGACGGGGTACTTAAAACCCCGCGGTCGTTTGAGCATATCGACCCCGTCCTGGTGGGAAACGACCGGCAGCTTTTGATGAGCGAGGTCGGCGGACGCTCGGCCATAGCGGAACGGGTCAGGAAGATCGATCCCACGATTACGCGGGAACATCCGGCGGTAAGCGCCCTGGTGGAAAAACTTAAATCCATGGAGGCTGAAGGCTGGGCCTTTGAAGGGGCAGGCGCGAGCTTCGAGCTGCTTGTCCGCCGGGAACTGGGCCGCTATAAGCCGCTTTTCAGGATCCTCGCCTACAGGGTGATGAGCGAACATCCCACCGGGGAATCCATTGCCTGTTCCCATGCCTGGGCGAAAGTCTGGGTCGATGGTCAGGACGAAATCGCCGCCGCCGAGGGGGACGGTCCGGTAAACGCCCTGGACGGCGCGCTCCGCCGTGCCCTTATCCGTTTTTACCCGGAACTGGAACAGGTCCGTCTGACGGATTACAAGGTCCGGGTTATAGACGGAGGGGCGGCCACCGCCGCCAAAGTCCGGGTACTTATCGAATCCACCGACGGCCCCGGCGCCTGGACCACCGTGGGGGTTTCCGCGGACATTATCGACGCAAGCCGTTCCGCGCTCGTGGATTCCATTGAATACAAGCTTATCGGAGACATTGAGCGGAAATTCAAAACCTATGGCAACGCTGATTAACTTGTGGCGCATCAGCATTGCCATATCTGTAAAGACGGAGGCAGGTCATGGGTGAATACCGGATAGCGCTGATACCGGGGGACGGCATAGGGCCGGAGGTGATTTCTCCGGCCGTTGATGTTCTCAACGCCGTGGGGAAAAAATTCGGCCACGGTTTTACGTTTACCGCCCTTGAAGCGGGGGGCTGCGCTGTGGATCGTTATGGCAAGCCCCTGCCGGACGGCGTACTGGAAACGGCCGGGGAATGCGGCGCCCTGCTTCTCGGGGCGGTCGGCGGGCCGAAATGGGATAAGCTTCCCGGCGACAAACGGCCCGAGCGGGCCCTGCTCGCTTTGCGAAAAGGGCTCGGGGTTTTTGCCAACCTCAGGCCCGCCGTCCTTCTTCCCCAGCTGCGCGACGCGTGCCCCCTCAAGGAGGCGATTCTTGCCGGGGCGGACACGGCGGCAGAAGCAAAGGGCGGGGCGGCGGTCGGCCCGAAAACGACGGGCGGCCCGGAAACAGGCGGGGCGGTTCCGGGCTTTGACCTTCTTATCGTGCGGGAACTTACCGGAGGGCTTTACTTCGGCGAACGGGGGCGTTCCGCCGACGGTAATTCCGCGTTTGATACCGAAAGCTATTCCCGCCCGGAAATAGAGCGGGTACTCCGGGTAGGTTTTGAGGCGGCCGGGCGGCGGCGGAACAAAGTAACCGTCGTGGACAAGGCCAACGTGCTTGAAACCTCCCGGCTCTGGCGGGAAGTCGCCGGAGATGTGATAAAGGACTATCCCGATATTACGGCGGATTTTCTCTATGTGGACAACGCCGCGATGCAGCTTATCTCTTCCCCCGGACAGTTCGACGTGATCATCACCTCGAATCTTTTCGGTGACATACTGTCCGACGAAGCGTCTGTCCTGACCGGATCAATCGGCATGCTGCCTTCGGCAAGCCTGGCCGGTCTCGGGGCGGAAGGGACCAACAGATTCGGCATGTACGAGCCGATCCACGGTTCCGCCCCGGACATCGCCGGCAAAGACACCGCCAACCCCCTGGGAACGATACTTTCGGCGGCGATGATGCTCCGTTATTCATTCGGCCTGGAACGGGAAGCCCTGGCGGTCGAGGCGGCGGTAAACGCCGCGCTCGACGCGGGGCTTCGTACCGCCGACATCGCCCGGCGCGGCGAAAAAGCCGGACCGGGCGAACGGCTTGTGGGTACCGGGGAAATGGGCGCGGCGGTGGTAACGGCGCTGGGATAACGGCAAGACGGCGCAAGCCCCTGCCGGGAGCCTCCATCGCGTGAGCGATTTCTTTGGGAGCAGTAACCCCCAAGGCTTAACTTAAAACCCGTTATTCATGGCGAACCGTAAGGCGGCGTTAAGCCGGGACTGGTATCCCTTACCATCGGTTTTAAGCCACTCTAAAATATCCGCGTCTATTTTGGTATGAAT
>JAIROH010000129.1 GCA_031257595.1 Treponema sp.
GCTAAAAATCAAAAAAAATTACTATGTATAATGATTTTTCTTAAAATAATTGTTGACACATACAAAAATTCTTTCATAATGGGTAAAAAGTGGGAAATACTGGTAAATATACGGATAAAGTGTTATGGCATTGATGAGCGGAGAATACCCGGTAACCCTTGACGACAAGGGACGTTTGAGTATTCCGGCAAGGTTTAGAGAAGGCATTCCCGACAATATGCTTGTCCTGACCAAGGGGATAGAGCGCTGTATTTGGGCTTTTACCCAGGCCCAGTGGGAACAGTTTTCATCAAAACTCCAGGCCAATATCGCGCCGATGTCGATAAAGAAAGCCGATATGGTCCAGCACCGCTTTCTTTTTTCAACCTACGAGGCTGAAATTGACAAAGCGGGGCGCATCGCCGTTCCGCAAAAACTACGGGATTTTGCCGGTCTTACAAAAGACTGTACGGTTATCAGTAACGGCAGGCGCATTGAACTGTGGGATGTGGAACACTACCGGGCCTACGAACAGGCCAGTGACGAACAGCTTGTGGATGTTTTGGAAGAGATGGACTCTTTCGACGTGTAAAAACACGGGAAAGAAGAAAAAAGTTTGACGTGACGGGATGTAAAAAGATCCGGACGGCATAAAAAAGAATTTGGGAGAAAACGTGGAAGTCCTTCATACTCCGGTTCTTCTGGAGGAAACCATTTCGTACCTTGCCCCCCGCGGGGACGGAAAACAACTTATGATAGACGCCACGCTCGGCGAAGGCGGCCACAGCGAAGCCTTTCTTGAACGTTTTCCCGGTCTTGCGATCATAGGGATCGACGCAGATCCGTTTATTCAGGAAAAAGCAAAAAAACGGTTTGAAAAATTCGGCTCAAGGATACGTTTTTATTCAGGCTGGTCGGAAGACTTTTTTGACGGCTTTCCCGCCGGGCAAAGCCGTCCCAATACGGTGCTGTTTGACCTGGGGATAAGCATGTACCACTACGAACAGTCCGGCCGGGGTTTCAGCTTTCGGAAAGACGAGTACCTCGACATGCGCATCGACCCAAACCGTGGAAAAACCGCCGCCGGCCTTGTCGCCGCCCTTTCGGAAAAAGATTTTGCCGATTTATTGTGGAACAACGCCGGGGAACGCTATTCAAGGCGCATCGCCCGTTCCGTGGCGGAAGCCAAACGCAGGGGAGAAGTCACCACTACCGGAGCCCTTGCCGAATGCGTGAGAACGGCGGTTCCCGCCGCGTACCGCCGCGGCCCCGTTCATCCCGCGACCAAAACCTTCCAGGCCCTGCGTATCGCCGTTAACGGCGAACTGGAAAAACTTCCCCGTACGCTGGAAAAGGCCCTGGATCTTCTTGAAGAAGGCGGCCGGATCGGCGTTATTAGCTTTCATTCCGCCGAAGACAGGATCGTAAAATTTTTCTTCCGGGGTAAAAGCGGGGGCTGTACCTGCCCGCCGTCCGAGCCGATATGTAGATGTGGGGGAAAACCCGTGATTACCGTTCTTACCCGCAAGGCGGTTTCCGCCGGCCGGGAAGAAATCCGCCGGAACCCTCCTTCCCGGAGCGCGCGGCTCCGGGTCGCGGAAAAACTGCGTAAGGAAGAAGCGTGAAAAAAATCTTCTTTTATTTTATGGTACTTTCAATTCCCCTGCTGCTCGGCCTTGCCGCGCGGCAGTCCGCCCGTTACGGCGATCTGGAACGGGAACTGGGGCGGCTTGAAAAGACCCAGCAGGAATGGGTAGAAAACAACAAGCGGCTTATCGCCGGTATTTCCCTGCTTTCTTCGCCGGACAGGATAGAGCATATTGCCCGTGACGAACTGGGCATGGAAAAAAAGCGGCCCGAAGAAGTGCTTTTGATCCACATAACGGGGAACGGAAGAGAATGAGGACTCCCCCGCTGATGGCTTACCGGGACGCCGCCGAAGCGCTCGCCGCGTCCGGGCTCCGGGGGGAACTTGTTCCCAACGGCGTTTCGGGCGGCTTTTCTTCGGTTGTCGTCGACTCCCGCAAGGCCGGGCCGGGCGCCCTCTTTGTGGCCCTTAAAGGGGAAAAGAGCGACGGCCACCGCCATATCGCCGGGGCTTTCCGGCGGGGCGCGGCGGCGGCTCTGGTCAGCGGGCGGGGCATGGCGGAAGCCGGTTTCCGTTCCGAAGAGGCCGGGCCGGACAGGGTTCTTGTCGTTTCGGACGAAACCCTTGCCGCGTTCCATTGCCTTGCCGCCGCGTACCTCGACAGGTTCCCCGGCCTCTTCCGCATAGGCATTACCGGCTCCACGGGAAAAACCACCACCAAAGAAATCGCCGCCGCGATGATAGGCAATGAAAAAACGGTGATCACCAACCAGGGGAACCTCAATTCGGAAACCGGGCTTCCCCTTTCTGTTTTCTCGGTGCGGGACAGCCATCAGGCGGGGATCTTTGAGGCGGGCATGAACGTCAAGGGAGAGATTGGATCTCTTGCCGCCGTTCTCCGGCCGGCTCTGGCCCTGGTTACCAACATAGGGCCCGCCCATATCGGAATTTTCGGCAGTTTGGACGCGATAGCGTCGGAAAAAAAGCAAATTTTTTCCCGTTTTACGGGAAACGAAACGGCCCTTGTTCCCGAAGACGATCCGTTCGCGGATTTTTTGTCCGAGGGCGTAAAGGGTAATACGGTCCGCTACGGACGGCGGAGCCTTGAGGCAAAAGGGGTTCTTGGAGCAATCCGGGACCGGGGACTTGCGGGGACGGAAATTGTATGGGAGGGGATCCCCGCGGTCTTCGGTCTTCCCGGAAAACACAACGTAAAAAACGCGATTGCCGCGGCGGCCATTGCCCGCGAACTTGGCGTAAGCGGAGAATCCATCCGCGGGGGCCTCGCGTCGGTAAAGCCGCTTTTCGGCCGCGGGGAGATATTCAGCGGAAAAACCACGGTAATTCGGGATTGCTATAACGCCAATCCGGTTTCCGCCGCGGAAGCCCTTGACTTCTGCGACGGCGTACAATGGCCGGGCAGGAAAATCTACATTATCGGGGCAATGCTGGAACTCGGTTCGTATTCGGAAAAAGCCCACGCGGAACTTGGGGAACGGATCGCCGCCTCAAGCTGCGACATGGCGTTTTTCTACGGAAAAGAAACTCTCCCCGCCGTGGAGGTACTTTTGGGGAAAAAGCTTCCCCATCGTTATACCGATGACATGGGCGAACTGAAAAAAGCCGTGTCGGCGTTTGTAGGGCCCGGCGATCTGGTACTGCTTAAAGGATCCAGGGGATGCGCCCTGGAAGAACTCAGCGATATTGTTTCAATGAAGGGGAATTAAGGGATGTTACTGGAATTTCTTTATCCGCTGGTACGTTATTTTACCCCGTTCAACGTATTCCAGTACCTGACTTTCCGGAGCGCGTACGCCGCCCTGACGACGCTTCTTGTGTGCTACCTTTTCGGCCCCTCAATCATAGAGGCCCTTCGCCGGCTCAAGGTCGGGCAGTCGGTGAGGAACGACGGTCCCGCGACACACCTTAAAAAAACCGGAACCCCCACGATGGGCGGGATCATGATCATCCTTTCGATAACCCTTGCGTCGCTGCTCTGGCAGGACCTTGCGAGTTTTAAAATGTGGATAACCCTCGGCGCGTTTCTGGTCTTTGGGGCAATAGGCTTTGCCGACGACTACCTCAAGGTGACAAAGAAAAATTCAGACGGTCTTTCGGCTCCGGTTAAATTTACGCTCCAGACCATTGCCGCCCTGGCGATCGCCTTTGTCCTTTACTATACCGGCGGCGAAGAGGTAAGCGTCCTCTATATCCCGTTTTTCAAAAATCCGGTACTCGATCTGGGTTTCTTCTGGATTCCGTTTGCCGCTCTCCTTTTGGTAGGCGAATCCAACGCGGTAAATCTTACCGACGGTCTTGACGGGCTTGCCACGGGTCTTTTGATCTGGGTGTTCATTACGCTGGCGATACTTACCTACCTTTCCGGCAGGGCCGATTATTCTTCGTATCTTGGCATTCCCTATATTGAAGGCGCCGGCGAACTTACCGTTTTTTGTCTTGCCGCGGGCGGGGCCTGTGTGGGGTTTCTGTGGTTCAATTCCCATCCCGCGGAGGTTTTCATGGGCGATGTGGGAAGCCTTTCTTTGGGAGGGATCATCGCGACGGTTTCGCTTATTATCAAGAAAGAAATTCTTATCCTGATAATCGGGGGCGTTTTTGTGATTGAGGCGGCCTCGGTTATTTTACAGGTAGGTTACTTTAAACTACGGAAGAGGCGTATTCTGAAAATGGCGCCCCTGCACCACCACTTCGAGCTTTCCGGCTGGGTTGAAAACAAGGTTGTCATCCGCTTCTGGATACTCGGGGCTTTGTTCGCGATCATAGCCCTTTCCACCCTGAAGATACAGTAATGAATATGCGGCTTGGAATGGAACAATCGGGAAAAACCCGCCGGGCGGATCATCTTCTTGTCGCGTCGGTATTTCTTCTTGCCGGCATAGGACTTGTTACCCTGTATTCCTCTTCGTACGCGTTTTCCGAACGGTTTTTCGGAAACGCCCTGTACTTTATTTCGCGTCAGCTGGTTTTTGCCGGCCTCGGGATTGTTCTGTTTTTCATCGCGTCGCGGATCGATCTTGAAGCCCTGAGGAAGTGGATACAGCCCATGGTTATAGCGGCGATGATACTCTGCGTCCTTACCTTTGTTCCCGGTATCGGCGTTATGCGAAACGGCGCTACCCGCTGGATACACGTCGGGTCTTCCACATACCAGCCGTCGGAGCTGATAAAGCTTGTGCTGCCGTTTTACCTCGCGCATATTTTCGGAAAAAAACAGGACAGCCTGGATTCCTTTTCTTCGGGGATGCTGCCCCCGGCGATAGTAACGGCGGTTTTCTTTACCCTTATTTATCTGCAGAACAACTTTTCAACCGCCGTACTTGTGCTGATCAACGCCCTCGTTGTTTTTTACATGGCCGGTTTCAGGATACGGTTCTTTATCGGCGCGGCCGCGGTCTTTCTGCCCCTGTCGGCGTACTCCATCCTTACCAGGGATCACAGGCTCAGGCGTTTTATCAGTTTTTTCAGGCCTGAATGGGATCCGCTGGGAGCGGGGTATCAGGTACGTTCGAGTCTTCTTACGGTAAGTTCCGGCGGATTCTGGGGAAAGGGAATAGGGCAGGGGACGCGGAATATCGCCAGCGTTCCGGAGATCCATTCAGATTTTATTTTTTCGTCGGTTGCCGAAGAAGCGGGATTTATCGGGGTCTTTCTTGTTTTTGTCCTCTTTGCCGTGTTTGCCTTCACCGCGTACCGGAGCGCCTTCCGGATATCAAATCCGTTCAGGAGGCTTTTGAGTTTCGGCCTTGCTACCAGTATACTTACCCAGATACTGCTCAATGTCGCGGTTGTCGTCGGGGCTGTTCCCGCCACGGGCGTTCCGCTGCCGTTTTTTTCAGCGGGCGGATCTTCGCTGGCGACGACGCTGGTTATGGCCGGCATCATCGTCAACAATTCACGATACGGCGGAAGCGCCGCGGGCGAGGTCTCGCATGTCTAGCGTTTATGCCGTCCGGCCCGTATCCCTTAAAGAGCGGATTCTCAAGCACGCCCTTGTGGTTGTGGTCCTTCTCCTGGGGGCGGAACTGCTCTGGCTTTTCGGGATCCGTCCCTGTATGCCGTTTTCCCGGCTTGAAATACACGGTATTCCCAATCTGGACGATTCGTTCGTCCTCGCCGCGGCGGGCATCGGGAAGCACAGTTCTTTCATGACGGTAAACCGGAAAGCCGCCGAAGCCGCCCTGATCACTCTCCCGGTGGTTAAGTCCGCCAGGGTACTCAAACATTTCCCGTCGGGGCTTGAGATCGTCCTTGAGCCGAGAAGGGCGGCGGCGATAGTTTTCGTGGAAAACGGCGGGAGGTTTAAGCCCGCCCTGATTGACGGAAACGGCACGGTTTTCAGTGTTGACGGGGAAGGTTACGGAAAGACGGCACTGCCGGTTGTTTCCGGCCTTGAACTGGACAGGGCGTTTCCGGGGATGAAACTGTCCAGGGTTTACGGCAGGATCTTCAGGCAGCTTGAACACATCGCCGATGAATCCCCGGAACTGCTTTCGGCCGTTTCGGAAATAAGGATCAACCGGAAGAACTACGATGGATTCGATCTTACGGTCTTTCCCGCCCATACCCCGATTAAGGTCAGGATGGGGCAGGAACTTACGGCGGAAACGATCAAATATATGCTGCTGATGCTGGACGTTCTTTCCGTCAGGGCGGAAGAGATCGAAGAGATAGACTTTAGAACGGGAACGGCATCGTATACGATAAAGGAGGCCTATTCTGGCTAACGATGGATTGGTTGTCGGCCTTGACATAGGTACGACCAAGGTCTGCGCCGTCATCGGCGAACAGAACGAAAACGGGAATCTCGAAATAACCGGCGTGGGAACCTGCGCTTCCACCGGCCTGCGTAAAGGCGTGGTGGTCAACATCGAGGCGACCCTCCGTTCGGTCGCGCGGGCCATTGAGGCCGCCGAGATGATGAGCGGAAGGGAAGTCCACAGCGCGTGGACGGGCATCGGGGGCAGCCACATCGACGGAATCAATTCCAGGGGCGTGGTGGCCGTGACGGGCAAATCCAGGGAAACCAGGGAAATTGTCCAGGAAGACATTGCCCGTGTGCTTGAGGCGGCGCGCGCCGTCGTTATCCCGATGGACAGGCAGGTCCTGGAACTCATTCCCCAAACCTACATTGTGGACGACCAGAAGGGAATCCGGGATCCTCTGGATATGATAGGAGTCCGCCTTGAAGCGGAAGTTCATATTATTACCTGTTCGATAACCAGCGCCCAGAACCTTATCAAATGCGTCAACAGAGCCGGTTTTCGGGTAGACGGCCTGGTGCTGCAGTCCCTTGCCGCCGGCCGCGCCGTACTCACCAAAGAGGAGAAAGAACTGGGAGTAGCCCTGATCGATCTGGGGGGAGGCACCACCGACGTTCTTGTCTACTCCGACGGCGCGCCCTATTCGACGACGACGATTCCCGCCGGAGGATCCCAGGTTACAAGCGATATTTCGATTGTGAAAAACATTTCGTTTGAGACCGCGGAAAAGATAAAACTTGAAGCGGGAAGCTGCTGGGAAGGGGCCTCTTCCGGGGACGACATTATCGTTCAGGGTGTCGGCGGAAGGCCGTCGCTTCCCATTCCCCGGTATCAGATAGAAGAAATCGCCCGTCCCAGGATGGAAGAGATTTTTTCGCTGGTTAAGGAAAAGCTTGGCAAACTTTCCCTGTCAAGGCCCCTGGGGGGCGGAATCGTGCTTACCGGCGGGGCTTCGCAGCTGTTGGGAGCGGCGGAACTGGCATCGCATGTCTTCGCCCTTCCCGCCCGGGTCGGTTTTCCGCTTTCCCTGGGCGGCCTTGAGGAAGAGTACCGGAGTCCGGTTTATTCAACCGCCGTCGGCCTCGCCCTTGAGGGCTTTGAGCGGGAAGGATGGACGCAGGAAAACGCCGGGGACATCCGGGTTCGGGAAAAGGGAACGCCGCTTTTTGGACGGCTTGCCGAATGGTTAAAAAAGGAATTTTTTTAGATATCAGGTGTTTTGGTAATCAAATAAACAGCGGGAGGGGAGAATGAACGTTCAGGTTAATAATGAAAGAGAGAGGGTTGCCGGTCCGCAATCGACAGTTATCAAGGTAATCGGCGTAGGCGGCGGCGGATGCAACGCCGTGGATCGGATGATCGAGTTTGGCCTTTCGGGGGTGGAGTTTATCGCCGTTAACACCGATCAGCAGGTGCTTAATGAAAGCAAGGCGGAAACGAGGCTTCCCATCGGGGCAAAGCTTACCTCGGGGCTCGGAACGGGCGGCGACCCCAACCTTGGTGAAAAAGCCGCGCTGGAAGATCGCGACATGATCGCCGGCGCCGTCAAAGGCGCCCACATGGTGTTTGTAACCGCCGGCATGGGGGGCGGTACCGGTACGGGGGCGGCGCCTATAGTCGCCCAGGCGGCGCGGGAAAGCGGCGCGCTGACTGTCGGCGTGGTAACCAAGCCCTTTGAGATTGAGGGCGATTACAGAATGGACATCGCCCGCGACGGCATTAATAAAATGCGCGAAGCGGTTGACAGTCTCATTGTTATCCAGAACGAGCGTCTTTTTGAAGTGATGGACAAAAGGGCCACGATGGAAGACGCGTTCCGCAAGGCCGATGAAATTCTCCATCAGGGAGTGCAAAGCATATCCGACCTTATCCTCAAGATAGGACTTATAAACGTGGATTTTGCTGATGTAAAAAGGACCATGTGCGGGCAGGGTGACGCGCTTATGGGTATCGGCGTTGGAGAGGGTGAAAACAGGGCGGAAGAAGCGGCGCTCCGGGCTGTGGATAACCCGCTGCTTGAAGACACGACGATAGAGGGCGCAAAGCGGCTTCTTATCAATATTTCAGGCGAAGCCGTGGGCATGGGCGAGTACCAGGAAGCGATACGGATCATCAAGGAAAAGGCCGATCCTGCCGTACAGCTCAAGGCCGGGCTGGTGAAAAATTCCTCGTACGGCAAAGAAATAATGATTACGGTAATCGCCACCGGTTTCGAGCCGAAAACGATAAAGATGGAAAACCGTGAAAACGATGTTCCGCAGAAGGACGTTATCAGTATTGAGGAATGGGACAATCTGACAACGCGTTCCACGAAATCCAGGCCGGAATTCCTCAGCCTGAGGAAAAACTACAGCGAAGAGGATCTTGACGTACCGACGGTGATGCGCTTTTCCCCCGAATCCGGCGGCCGGGAAGTCATGGATCTATGAGCGTTTTTCCCGCATCCGCGGACACGATCCTTGCCGGCTACCGTTCCCGGCTTGTCGCCGTTGAACGCCGCGCTCCCCTGACGGCGGAAACCTACGTGGGGGAAATCCGGTTTTTTCTTGAATACGGTTCGTCCGTTTCGGGAAGCGGCGGCGTTCCGGGAGCCGTTTCCGGCGGCATTTCCGGCGAAATGGCGGACAAAGGCGCGGATTGGCTTTTGACGGCCGACACTTCTTTTCTTGTCGGCTACCTTGAAGAACGGCGGAAAAACATAGGCCCCCGTTCGACGGCCAAGGTCGTTTCCGCGCTGCGTTCTTTTTTCCGCTACCTGGTTTCTTGCGGTGTCCGGGAAGACAATCCCGCGGCGATACTTGAAAGCCCCCGGCGGAACGAAACTCTTCCCGCGGTATTGAGAAAAGAAAAAATTGAGGCGATTCTTGAAGCAATAGACATCTCCAGGCCATTGGGTATACGGAACAGGGCATTATACGAACTTATCTATTCCGCGGGCCTCCGGGTTTCGGAAGTTGTGGGTCTTGGCCTGCAGGACGTTTTTTTCGACGAACGGATCGTCAGGGTAAAGGGAAAGGGGGACAGGGAGCGGATGGCGGTGTTCGGGGACGAAGCGGCCCGGCGGCTTAAAGCATACGTTAAAGAGTCCCGGCCCTTGCTGGCGAAAAACAGGCAGATCAAGGCTTTGTTTATAAGCAGGCGGGGAAAAAGGCTTTCCAGAAAAGGGATCTGGAAGAACTATTCTTTGCTTGCCGCTCTGGCGGGAACGTCTTCAAAGCTTCATACTTTGAGACACAGCTTCGCGACGGAACTGCTGGCCGGCGGCGCCGATCTAAGGCAGGTTCAGGAGCTGCTGGGCCATGTGGATATTGCCACAACCCAGATATACACCCATGTGGATGTTTCCATGCTTCGGGAAAACCACAGGAAATATCTGCCCAGGCTTGGCTGTCAAAACCCGGCAAGTACGGAAACCGGAGGTACTTATGGCGTTTAGAAAAGAAAACAAGGGTTCTGTCAACGGCGGAACCATTCGTTCGATTGCCGTTCTCGTTGTCATCGCGGCGCTTGTTATCGGGATCTTCGCGTTTAAAAGGTTCGCGGAACGAAACAGCCTTGCCCGGCAGATAGCGGATTTGAGTCCGAAAGGAGCGCCGCCCCAGGGTATCGACGATCTTCGCAAGGCGATTGCCCTTTACGAAAAAAAGATAGAGGCCCACGTGCAGGACGCGGCCCAGACCGGCGTGTACTGGAAGATACTCGGTTCAAGGCTTATAGACAAAAAGCTTTACGGAGAGGCCCTGGAGGCCCTTGAACAGGCGGCGCGTTACTATCCGGAAGACGAAACCGTACATTACCTTATCGGGCTTTCGTCGGGGATCAGCGCCAAGTCGGAGTATTTTTCCGAAACGGAAGCGGCGTCTTTTTTCAAAACGTCGGAACAGGCGTATCTTAGGGCCATCGATATTGACGAACGTTATGCCAAAGCCCTGTACGGCCTTTCGGTACTGTACGTCTTCGAGCTTGACCGGCCCGCCGAAGCCGTTCCCTATCTTGAACGTTTTTTGGATATTAACAAATCCGACACCGACGCGATGTTCGTCCTTGCCCGTGCGTATTATATGATCGAAGACTACGAGGCGGCCGCCGGCCTTTACGACAGAATTATCGGTCTTACCAAAGATCCGGTAAAAAAGGCCCAGGCCGACGCGAACAAACAGCAGGTAATGGACAGGTGGTATGGCTAAGGATATGGCGGTGGCCCTGATTCCGGGACTGAGCTGCGCGGAACGGCTCGCGATTCTGGAAAAGTTCGAACGGGAAGAAAAATTCCCGTTTTCCACAAAACAGGATCTCGAAGAATTTCTCAAACGGCCCCTGCGGGGAACCTTTTGTACGATGGACGAAATTTTCGCCCGGGCGGAGCGGCACGAAAAAGCCTCCCGGATTCGGGGGATACGCAGGGTACGCTGCGGCGAGGCCGGATACCCGCCGCTGCTTGGGGAAATATACAATCCGCCTTTTTTGCTGTATTATCTGGGCCGCCTGCCGGATCCGGAAAAGCCCGCGGCGGCGCTTGTGGGTACCCGCAGGCCCAGTCCTTCGGGTTCCGCCCAGGCCTACACCCTGGGCCGCGGGCTCGCGAAGGCGGGAATCGCGGTCGTGTCGGGTCTTGCCCTGGGTATTGACGCGATGGCCCACCGGGGCTGCCTTGACGGGGGCGGCGTTACCGTCGCCGTGCTGGGTTCCGGCCTTGACGAACTGTACCCCTCGTCGAACAAATCCCTGGCAAAGCGTATTCTGGAATCCGGCGGGGCCGTGGTAAGCGAATATCCCCCGGGGACAAAACCGTACCGCTGGAATTTTCCCGAACGGAACCGTATCATTTCCGGCTTTGCCCGGGGGACGGTGATTGTCGAAGCCCCGGAACGTTCCGGCGCCCTCCATACGGCGCGCTTTGCCCTGGAACAGGGACGGGATCTGTGGGCCGGAAAAGCCGGCCTTTTTTCTCCGCGGGGGGCGGGAACACGAAGGCTTGTTGAGGACGGCTGCGGAACCGTGGGTTCCGCGGCGGATATTCTGACCGAATGGAACGTAGACAAATGAAACGCAGGTGGAAGTGAGGAACGATGGCAGTAAGCAAGAAAGGCGAGGCGGGAGCAAAAACCCGGAAAGCCAAAAAACCCGATAAAAAGATTTTGGTGATAGTGGAATCGCCGGCCAAGGCAAAAACCATCGAAAAATACCTCGGCGATTCCTACATGGTCAAGGCTTCGATGGGGCATCTTATCGATCTCCCCAAATCCAGGATGGCCATAGACGTAGAGCATGAATTTGAGCCTGAGTACATCACCGTCCGGGGCAGGGCGAAGCTCCTTAAAGAACTCCAGAAGGACGCGAAAAAATCGGGCGAAGTGCTGCTGGCAAGCGATAACGACAGGGAGGGGGAAGCCATAGCCTGGCACCTTCGGAACGCGATCGGCGCGAAAAGCAAAGATGTTCCCATCAAACGAATCAGCTTTAACGAAATAACCCCCCAGGCGATTAAAGAAGCGGTAGTGAATCCCGCCGGCATTGACGAAGCCAAGGTAAACGCCCAAACGGCCCGGCGGGTTCTTGACCGGCTGGTGGGCTACAATCTTTCCCCGCTGCTTTGGAAAAAGGTAAAGAACGGCCTTTCCGCCGGACGGGTCCAGTCGGTAGCCCTGCGCCTTATATGCGAACGGGAAAAGGAAGTCGAGCTGTTTATTCCCGACGAATACTGGACGCTGGACGCTGATTTTAAAGCGGCAAAATCAAAACATTTCGTATCGAGGGCCCAGCTTGTTTTGTGGCGGGGAAAAAAGCCTGAGTTAAAATCCGAAGCCGAAGTTACGGAGATTATCGAAAAGCTTAAAAACGCCGAATGCAGGGTTGGCGATATACGGGAAACGGAAAAAACCGTAAAGCCAAGGCCGCCCTTTACGACAAGCCAGATGCAGCAGACCGCGGCGAACAGGCTTGGGTTTACCAGTAAAAAAACCATGCAGATTGCCCAGCAGCTTTACGAGGGGATCAACATAGGCGAAAGCAGGATAGGGCTTATTACCTATATGCGTACCGATTCGGTGCGTATTTCCCGGCTTGCCCTTGAAGAAGTCCGGGCGTGGATTGCCAAAAACTACCCCGGCGATCTGCCCGCCGCCGCCTGCGAATACGCGGTGGGGAAAAAAGCCCAGGACGCCCACGAAACGATCCGTCCGACCTACGTGGAATACACTCCCGATTCGATTAAAGAATCCCTTACCAGGGATCAGCACCGGCTTTATTCGATTATCTGGGAACGCTTTGTAGCCTGTCAGATGGAAAACGCGAAAACCAAAACGATCAGCATCGACATAAACGCCGGAGAGGGGATTTTCCGAATCGCCGGAACCAAAATACTGCGGAAAGGTTTTATGCAGGTATTGAAGCTTCTCGCGTCAAAAGACGAAAAGGGCGTTTCCGTTCCTTCGGTAAAGGCCGGAGATATCCTTACGGCGGAACGGTTTTATAGCGAACAACATTTTACCCAGGGGCCGCCCCGCTATACCGACGCGAGCATCATCAAAACGCTGGAAGAAAAAGGAATCGGCCGGCCTTCCACCTATGCGCCGACGATTTCGGTGCTTCTTGACCGTTACTATGTTACCAGGTCGAACAAGCAGCTTGTGCCGACCCTGTTGGGGAAGATGATAAGCGATATGTTAAGCGAATATTTTCCCCATGTAATTGACGCCGCCTTTACCGCCACGATGGAAACCAAACTTGACGAAGTGGAAGAAAACAGGACGAGCTGGCCGGAAATGATCCGGGAATTTTACGATCCGTTCAAGGAGCAGGTTGACGAAGTGGGCAAAACCCTTGAATCCTACAAAGGTTCGCTTGACGAAATGACCGACCTTGTCTGTGAAAAATGCGGAAAACCGATGATAAAAAAACTCGGCCGCTTCGGTTTTTTCCTTGCCTGTTCCGGTTTCCCCGACTGCAAAAACACCCGTTCGATTCCGCTTGCCAAATGCCCGAAATGCGGCGGCGACGTTGTGGCGCGGAAGACGCGGGGAAGGGGAAAAGAATTTTACGGATGCGCCAACTATCCGGACTGTGACTTTATCAGCCACTTCAAACCTCTGCCGGATCAAAACTGCCCCAAATGCGGATGGTTTATGGTGGAAAAGTACGACAAGAAAAACGGTTCGCACAAGGGCTGTATCAACCCCGGCTGCGATTACCTTCATTCAAACGAAGACGGGGAAGGCTCATGATGAAGCATAACGGGCCTGTCGCCGAATATTTGTCGTACCTTGAAGCCGTCAGGGGCGTTTCCGGCAGGACCCTTGCCGCCTACGGAAAGGATCTTGAACGCTTTGCCTCGTATTGTAAAAATTCGGGTTTTGTTCCGGAAACCGCCGCCGCCGCCGGGGTCGAACGGTTTATCGCGGATTTAAGCGCCGAAGGAATTGCCGCGGTCTCCGTCAACAGGGCCCTGTCGTCGATCAGGGGCTTTTACCGGTGGCTTATCCGCTTCGGCCGCAGAAAAGACGATCCGTCGGCAAACATCAGAAACCTTAAAACCCCCAAAGCCCTTCCTGCCTTTTTGTGGGAAGGTGAAATGGCGGCCTTCGCGGAACTTCCCGAAAAAGAAGGCATACTCTGGCCGGTCCGTGACAAGGCCCTGATACTGGCGATGTATTCGGCGGGTCTGCGTATTTCCGAACTTGTTTCCCTGGCGATGCCGGATATCGATCCGCTCTTTTCCGGCGCCCGTGTTCTGGGCAAGGGCGGCAAGGAACGGTTTGTGTTTTTTTCGGACGAGGCCGCCGAGGCGATCAGGGAATACCTTCCCGCGCGGGCCGTCCGGCTCAGGGTACGGGCGGAAAAAAAAGACGCCGGGGCTGTCAATGGAACCGGAAATCCGGGAAAAGCGCAAATTACCGACAAATTGTTTATCAGCCGGCGGGGCAGGGCGATCTCGGTTCCCGGCGTCCGGTGGATCATCAACCGTTACGGTGACCGTTCCGGCCTGGGCAAGCATGTACATCCCCACGCCCTGCGGCACAGTTTTGCCACCCACCTGGTGAATTCCGGCTGTGACGTGCGGATAGTCCAGGAGATGCTCGGCCACGCGAGTATTTCCACAACGCAGCGCTATACCCACGTGGATATGGAACACCTGCGCCGGGCCTACATGAAAGCCCATCCCCACGCGCAGGCCGCTTTTAGCGGCGATGTACAACCGCCTGCCCGGCGCCCGCGGCCCGAAAGGCCGCGCGTACGCGCCGGGGGCGTACAGAGGAGAAAGTCATGAGTATGATACGGTCAACTACGGTTCTCGCGGTAAGACGTTCCGGCGAAGTCGCGATGGCCGGCGACGGCCAGGTAACGATGGGCGAAACGGTAATGAAGAATAACGCCCGCAAGGTACGGCGGCTCTGGGACGGCAAGGTTCTCTGCGGGTTCGCCGGAGCTACCGCCGACGCGTTCACCCTTTTTGACCGCTTTGAAAGCAAGTTAAAGGAATATTCCGGGGATCTTGCCAGGGCGGCGGTGGAGCTTGCCAAAGACTGGCGGACGGATCGTACCCTCAGACGGCTGGAAGCCCTGCTTTTGACCGCGGACCTTTCCAAGACCCTGCTTGTTTCCGGAACAGGCGACGTTATCGAGCCGGCGGAAAACGCCCTGGCGATCGGTTCCGGCGGAAACTACGCCTACGCCGCCGCCCTGGCCTACCTTGACGGAAGCGGGCTTTCCGCCGCCGAGATAGCCAGACGCAGCCTGGAAATAGCGGGCAATATCTGTATTTATACCAACAGCCAGATCACCCTGGAAGAGTTAAAGAAGGAATGAGGAGTGGAAAGTATGACTGAATACGCGGCCGGTAAAAACCTGGATCGTCTAACGCCCAGGGAAATTGTGGTGGAACTTGACAAATACATTGTAGGGCAAAAAAAGGCGAAACGCGCGGTCGCCGTCGCTCTCCGTAACCGGATACGGCGTATCAAGCTGGATCCCGAAGTGCGGGAAGACATCGCTCCGAAGAACATACTGATGATTGGCCCGACAGGAGTCGGCAAAACCGAAATAGCCCGGCGGCTTGCCAGGCTCGCCAATTCCCCGTTTATCAAGGTGGAAGCCACCAAATATACCGAAGTAGGCTATGTCGGAAGAGACGTGGAATCGATGATCCGGGACCTTATGGCCGCCGGGGTCCAGATGGTAAAGGAAGAGATGCAGGACCAGGTAAACGCCGAGGCGGAAAAGCGGGCGGAAGAGGCCCTGCTTGACCTGCTTGTTCCCCGTCCCGGAAAAAAACGCAGGGAAACAAAGCCCCAGGGGCCGCTGATCAAACCTGTAGGAACCTTCAGTTTTAATAACGACAATGGAGCGGGCATTATGGGAACGGCGATTCAGGTCGGGATCCCCGTTATGAGAAACCCAAGCGGCGAAGACGCTTCCGTGGTTTCCGCCGGGGATTTTTCCTCCGCGGACGGCGCCAATAACGCGGACGAAAGCGCCGACGCGGGAAACGCCGGCACAAAAAACGCCGACCCTACAAGGGAAAAATTCCGCCAGTGGCTCAAGGAAGGAAAGCTTGAAGACAGGACTGTGGAAATTACGGTGAATCAGAATCCCCAGTTTCCTTCAATGGAAATGATGGGCGGCGGTTTTGAGGATCTGGAATCGAGCCTTTCCGGTATTGCCGGTTTTTTCGGCGGTACGAAAAAAACAAAACTGGTAACCGTCAAAAGGGCGCGGGAAATACTTATCGCCGAAGAAGCGGAAAAGCTTATCGACAGGGACAGGGTAAGCGACGAAGCCAGACGGCGCGTGGAAGAAACGGGCATTGTGTTTATTGACGAAATCGACAAAATCGCCGTCCGGGGCGAAAGGGGCGGCGGCCCCGACGTGTCCCGTGAAGGCGTACAGCGGGACATACTTCCGATTGTTGAAGGCGCCAGGGTCAACACCAAATGGGGCCAGGTAGACACGTCCCACATACTCTTTGTCGCCGCCGGGGCTTTCAACGTAAGCAAGCCGTCCGACCTGATTCCCGAACTCCAGGGCCGTTTTCCCCTCCGGGTGGAACTTGATTCCCTGGGCAAGGACGATTTTCTCCGCATACTTACCGAGCCGAAAAACGCCCTTACAAAACAGTATACGGACCTTCTGGGAACGGAAAAAATTGACATTGAATTTACCCCCCAGGCCGTGGAACGGCTTGCCGGCCTCGCCGCCGAAGTCAATTCCCGGCTTGAAAACATAGGCGCCCGGCGCCTTCATACGATTATGGAAACCCTTCTTGAAGAGCTTTCTTTTGAAGCGCCGGACATTGCCCCGAAAAAGGTAACCATTACGGAACAATACGTGAACGAAAAGCTTACCGATCTTGCGATGGATCAGGACCTGGGCAGGTATATTTTATGACGGTAAAGGAAAGGTTTTATTTTACCGATGCTGAAAGAAGAGGTGTATAATGAGTAATTTTTCAAAAACCGTTGATTTGCTGAACCGGGCGATGGACGTAAGTATGCTCAGGGATTCGGTTTACGCGGATAACCTGGCCAACAAAGACGTACCCAATTTCAAGCGTACCGAAGTAAATTTTGAGGCACAGCTTCAAAAGGCGCTTAATTCCCAGGACTACAAGCCGAGCTTTGAGATGGCGCGGGTGGATTCACGCCATGTTTCTTCCTGGACTCAGCTTGATTACCGGAACGTCGAACCCAGACGGGCGCTTGATTACCTTAGTACCTACGACAACAACGGAAACAACGTGGACCCGGAAAAAGAATTTAATCTGATCCTGAAAAACCAGCTGCAGTACACCCTGTATGCC
>JAIROH010000132.1 GCA_031257595.1 Treponema sp.
CCTGTCCCGGGGCGGGTTTTTGCGGACAGGCCCCCAAACTTTTTCGTGTGCCTGCCTCGATAAGCAGCGACGCGGACGAAAGCCGTTATTATGTCCTTTGATTAAGACAGAACACTAGCTCGAACGGGGGGTTGCCGCCGTCCTGTGGTAACGCAAAGGCATCCGGCGGTTTCCTGTTCAGGGCACGGGCGCATGCGCCTCGATAAGCAACTATGTAGCCGTGGGTTTTGCCATCACTATCTTTACCGTATTGATCTTGTGGCCTTCCATACCCTGAACGATAAACTCGTGCCCGTTGTAGAGGGCCTTTTCGTATTTTACCGGGATCTTGCCGAACAGGTCGAACACAAAACCGCCGAGGGTGTCGAAGTCCTCAAACGGAAGCGCTATCCCCAGTTCTTCCGAAAGATCTTCGAGGTTGACCCTGGCGTCGCAGAGCCAGGTTCCGCCGCCGAGGGAAAGGATGTCCTCACCTTCATTGTCGAACTCATCCTGAATGTCCCCGATAATTTCTTCAAGTATGTCTTCCATACAGATAATTCCCGAAACCCCGCCGTACTCGTCCACAACCACGGCGATATGCACCCGCCGCCGCCTGAATTCGCTGAGTATTTCGTGGATATGTTTTGATTCCGGGACAAAAAACGGTTTTCGCAGCAGTTCCGGCACAACAAGGTTTTCGTTTTTGACGAGCGAGCGGAGCACGTCTTTGACGTACAATATGCCGATCACGTCGTCTATGGTTTCCCGGTAAACGGGAAAACGGGAATGGCCGCTTTCAACAATCGCGGTAAACAGATCTTCCCGGGACACGTCCTCGGAAATAAACACGGCGTCGATACGGGGAACCATAATCTCCCTGGCCGTGGTTTCCCGCAATTCCACTATTCCCCGTATCATCTCCCGCTGGTCCGATTCCAGGGCGTTTATCGTCTTTCTGTCAATCTCCCCTTTTTTGAAAATTTTCACTCATACCTCGCTGATAATATGATAAGGCCCCAGTTCCCGTAAAATTTCTTCCTGCTTTTTCAGCATGGGTTCTTCCGGGACGTTGCTCGCGTGATCCATACCGTCCAGATGAAGGATACCATGAATAAGGAGTCTGCGTAATTCCTCGTCGGGGGAAACCTTAAAACAGGAGGCGTTTTCTTCAAGCGCCTGGAGGGAAATCACAATGTCACCGGGAAGGTAGCGTTTTCCGGCGTTTTCGCCGAGGGGGAACGAAAGCACGTCGGTCGGCTCATCGCGGCCGCGGTAACGGTTGTTGAGTTCCTGTATATATGAATTGCCGCAGAACAGCACGGAAAGTTCCCAGTTGTCAAGGCCCAGAAAAACAAGAACCCTGTTGATAAAAGACACAGCCCTGTTTCGCCAGGGCGGGCTTTCCACCCCTTCGGCGCCGATTTCCACGTTGTTCACGGTTTACCCGTCCCGCCGTTCGCCGCCCCGCCGTCTTCCGGATCCGTTTCTTCCCCGTCTATACCCTGAAGGCCCGTTTTTTCATCCGCTTTTTCGATCGTCTTCCCGCCGGCCTTTCCTTCCGCCTTGCCGTTTTTTTCGGCGGCTTTAAGGATCTCCGGAGACAGTTTGGGATATTCGATCCTCGAATGATAGTAACCGGTAAGAACTTTGATAAACGCGTTTTTTATCGTCTCAAGATCCCTGAACGTCAACTCGGATTGGGAAAGCTGACCGCCGGAAACCTTGGCGTCGAAAAGTTCCTGGATGTATTTTTCAAGCTTTGTCGCGGTCGGCTTTTTTAGCGTGCGCACCGCCGCCTCGGTTACGTCGGCCAGCATGACGACGGCGGATTCCCTGGATCGGGGCGGATTTCCCGGATAGGTAAAATCAACGGGGTTTACCTGGCCTTCTTTTTTAAGCGCTTCGTTGTAAAACCAGGTAATGAGGGAATTCCCGTGATGTTCGGCGATAAAGGCTATTATCGCGTCGGGAAGCCCCATGGCCCTGGCCTTTTCAATCCCGACTTTTACATGGTTCCGTATCACCGTTGCCGAAAGCCGGGGCGAAATGTCCTTGTGTTTGTTGTAATTGGTCTGATTCTCCACAAAGTATTCGCTCTGATCCATTTTGCCGATGTCGTGGTAGTAAGCGCCTACCCGCGCAAGAAGGGCGTTCGCCCCTATCTCCTGGCATGCCGATTCCGCGAGATTGGCAACCATAAGGGAATGGCTGTAGGTTCCCGGCGCGGTATTAAAGAGCCTTCTTAACACCGGAGAGTTAAGGTCGGAAAGTTCAATAAGCCTGAACGGGGTTATCGCGTTAAGGGCCTGTTCGATCACCGGGAGTATGCCCAGCACAAGTATCCCCGAAGCGACGCCGTTAAAGGCGGCCCAGAACACGACCGGCGGATAATCCGAAGCCGGCGCCTGCCGCAAAAGCAGTACGGCGACGGCGGAAACCGCGTTGACGGCGGCCACAAAAAGCCCCGCCCTGATCAGGTCCATGCGCTTTTCCACGTTTTGAAGGACAAAGGCCGCCGAGAGGCCCGATCCCAGCGAAAGGATATACGCGGAAATGTCAAACGAGTCGGCAAGAAAAGCCCCCAGGGGGAGGACAAGGGCGCTGACAACGGCCGCGGGAAAACCGATGAGTATGCCGGGGAGCATAACCACAAGGGCCGTCGGCAGCAGCAGCGAAAGCGGGAAATTTTCCGGAAGGCCCGCCAGGTACTTCGCCGCCGCCGCGCCGACAAGGTAGCCGGCGGCCAAGAGTATCATCATATAACATTCACGTTCGGAAAGGATCCTCCCGGCAAAACGTTTTCCCAGCAGCAACACAATCAAGACATAGACCAAAAAAAGGATAAGCGCCTGGCCCGCGATAAGCCGCCCGTCGCGCCGGGAAAGGGACAAATTCAGCGCCTGAAGCTGTTCCATCTCTCCGCTGGTTACAACAAAGCCCTTGCGGATTATTTTTTCGCCCCGTTCAATGTACCGGTACACGGGCTCAATCCGCCCCCGTACCTCGGCAAGCCGTAACTCGGTGTCTTCCGGGGAAAAGAAAACATTCTCCTTAAGAACGGCAAGAACGATTCCGCCCGCGCCGTTCCTGAAATTCCGGGAAAGCCCCTCGTCCTCGCAATACCGGGAAAAAGCCGCGGGGAGCCGTTCCGTCGTAATTACCCTGCCGAAATCAATCTGCTCCCGTTCAAGCCTTGTCCCGTAGTTATGGAGAAGCTCCACGATGTCGGGGTTGTGCTGAACAAGGGCCGATGCGGACATGTTGAAAACGCCGGACTCAATAAAAAATTCCAGCGCCGCAAGGCCCCGCGTCAACGAATCGTCTCTGTCCGGATCGTTAAAAAGCGCTTCCAGCGTTTCCGGCGCGGCAAGTCCGGGAAATTCGGACTGCACCCTAAGCCGGTACGTTTCAAACGAAACGCCGGAAGAAAAAAGTTCGCCCGAAAAACGCGAAAAACGCTCGTAGGTTTTCCGTATTTCCTGATCCACCGTAACGGAATACCTGAACACCGCCGGAACAAGATGTTCCTGGGCTTCGATGCGCAGCCTGGTGGCTTCCTGGTCCACATAGGAAACCGGCTGATCCGCCGTCACGTCCCGGTCGGCGACTTTGCCGGCCTCAAATCCTTCAAAATTTACCCGGCTGTGCTGGTCCAGCGCGATGATCATCACAACGCTGATAACAAAAGCCGCCGCCGATGCCGCGGCCGGCCCTGTCCGCAGGGCGGGAAACGTAAAATTTTTTTTAAAAGACGTTATTTTTTTCACGTGGATTCTCTCCGCGGACGGCGGGTGGTTTTTCGTTTTCCCTGTCGTACGCTTCAATGATCTTTTTGATAAGGGGATTACGAACTACGTCTCCGGTATTGAGATAGGCAAAGTGGATCCCCTCTACTTTTGAAAGGATCGAAAGCGCGTGAAGCAGTCCCGATTCAACGCGTTTTGGAAGATCGATTTGGGTTGTATCGCCGGTAATTACCGCCCTCGCGCCCTGGCCGATACGGGTAAGGAACATCTTCATCTGTTCTTTGGTAGTATTCTGGGCTTCGTCAAGGATAATGATACAGTCGTTAAGGCTTCTGCCCCTCATATACGCCAGCGGGGCAACCTCTATGGCCCTGGTGTCTTCCATACGGCGGACGGTCTCATAGGGGATAAGGGCTTCCATCGCGTCGTAGAGGGGACGGAGGTACGGATTTATCTTTTGCGCAAGATCTCCCGGCAGATAGCCAAGGCTTTCACCGGCCTCCACGACGGGGCGGGTCAGCACGAGTTTCCGCATCTTCTTTGAAAGCACCAGACGCAAGGCTTCGGCAATCGCCAGGTATGTTTTGCCGGTTCCGGCGGGGCCTACGCAAAAACTTATGTCGTGGTTTCGCATACCTTCAACGTACAGGGCCTGGTTCCGGCTTCGGGGGAACACTTTGGTAAAACCCTGGGGAATCTGGATAAGATTATCCCGGAGAAAATCCGTCTTGCCGGATTCGCCGTTCACGGAAGCTTCGTCCTGCCTGGGGGTTTCCTGAAGAAAAGAGCCGGCAAGAGCCCGGACATATTCCGTAGAGGGGTATTCACCCTCCTGTACCGCCATAATCAGTTTATCAATTACCGTTTTAAATCGCCTGACCCCGGCCTTATCCACCCCAAAAATACTGATTTCATTGCCCCTGGTAGCTATGCGCCCTCCCAGAGAACCGGCAATAACCTTGAGGTTTCCGTCATTCGCCCCGCAGACCCCGGAGAGAACGTCGTTGTTATCCAGGACTATAGTAATACTTTCTTCCAAAAGTACCTCTTTTTCAAGCCTTGAACCCTTTTTCGCTGTACAAAAATTCGCTGGGCGCGCAGGGATTCGGCTTCCGGTCGCGAACATCCTGTTCGCTCCCTCCGGCCCGGGGTTTCGCCCTTTCGGCGCCATCCCTGGCGCCTTTTCTTCGCGCCTGCGAAGCGGGCAAAACCTTTCGAATCCCTGCCCTTTTTCGCTGTACAAAAATCCGCTGGGCGCGCAGGGATTCGAACCCCGGACATCCACGGTGTAAACGTGGCGCTCTAACCAGCTGAGCTACGCGCCCTCATTGTATGAGTACCGGGTTACGGTAACACGGGGAACTATTGAGCGTCTAGTGGGAGGCGGTGCGACGCCTTGTGTCGTTCCAGGGCTTCGGCAATAAGATCGTGGACATGGCCGGCGAGTATCTGCTTTCGGTCTTCGGGGGGCATTTGGCTTGTTTGCAGCGGAGGCAGAAACGAAAGGGACACCGAAACGGCGTTGACCCGGTAGTTTTTTTCAAATACCTCGTAACTGCCGGTAATGGCCACGGGAACGATTACCGCGCCGGACTGGGTAGCCAGCCTGAGCGCGCCGGGAAGAAAGGGGCCGATTCCCTGACCACGGCTCCGGGTTCCTTCCGGGAAAATCAGCATACCGCCGCCGGACTTGATGTGTCCGATACCCCTGTTGATCGTGGCAAGGGCTTTACGGGGCCGTTTCCGGTCAATAAAAAGACCGCCCAAAAGGAGTATCCAGATATTGACACCGGGAATGTAGAGCAGCTCTTTCTTGGCGATAAAACCGAACGGCCTTCCCGCGTAGCCCAGGGCAAGCATAATATCGAAAATTCCCACATGGTTTGCCACAAAACAAAGGCCGCCGTTTTTCGGGATATGTTCCGTGCCTTCCACGATCATACGGCAGCCGGTAAGGCCGATTATGGCCCGCGCCCAAACCTGGGCGACTTTATAAAGAAACATGCTTATGGTTTTTTTTAGCCCAAAAAGACTAATCAGAAACGCACAGCATCCCAAGGGAACAAAAACAATCAGGGTGATTCCGGTAACGGCAAAAACAGCGACGGTTTTTACAAGTTCCACACCCGCTCCCTCACAAACGCCCCGCGCAGAGCAGTTCCAGTTCCCGGCGGGCGGCGGCCGCGTCCCGCCAGAGAAACGCGTGAATACCCAGCTGCGCGGCCGCAGTGACATTTATCCCGGTGTCGTCAAAAAAAACAAGCTCGCCGGCTTTACACCCCAGCGCGGAAAGGATCAGTTCGTATATTTTTCTTTCGGGTTTTACCGTATCGACCTCGCAGGAGTATACCGATTCGTCGGGAATAAGAAAAACAGGGATGGTTTCCCGAACCGTATCAAGAAACGGCTGAACCATGTTGGAAAGTATACCGACTTTCAGGCCCGCTTTTTTTATGTCTTTCATCAGCTGTTCCGTTTCGGCGTTGATCCTGGACCAGCTTTTTACATCCGTTAAAACCATCTTCTCCAGGGCCAGGTCGTCGGGAAAAATTCCCACATCGGCAAGTATGTTTTTGAAATACTCCTTCCCGTTTACCAGTCCCCGGTCGTAGATTTGCCTGTTTTCCCAGTAGATCCGCCTCATAAGGGCGGAGTCGATTCCGGCGATAAAAGCCAAATCCCGCATGGTGTTTCCATCCTGGGGAAGGGAGATTACCCCGCCATAATCAAAAGCGACGGCTTTAATACCCATGTCTCCATTGTACACCAATGGCGGGAAAAAAAACAGGCTCCGGCGGTTTTACGCAACAATTCTCAGTTTATGCTCCGAAAACGAAAAAACGCCTGTAAAAACTTGTCGGGGGCTGGCGGCTTTTTACCACGTTTAGGGAAGCACTGATTTATTCGAATGCGAATAAATCAGTGCTACTTTAATGTGGTTTTTTTGCCGCTTTGAAAAAGCGAGTTTTCCGCAGAAAAACGAGAAAAATAATAAGGCAACGCTGATGCGCCAACTACGTTGGCGAAGCCACATGTTAATCAGCGTTGCCTTAGTTAGTGTCCTGACAAATACAGATTGCGTAGAGACCTTATCCGGCCGATAAATGTTTACTCTTATAGTTTTGACCAAATCAAAGGGCAAATAGTGTCAAAACCCATGTCGCCTGAGGTTTTGGCAGGTGTGCCTGCCCCACTAAGCAGCGACATGGGCATTGCTGTCATTTTGGTATTTGATTTTGCGAGGACGCTACCTACGCCAGGGCGGCAAGCTTTTCCCGGATAAACTCGCTTTTTTCCTTGAGGCCTATGCTTCCCGTTTTAAGGAGGAGGATATTGGGCTGTCCGGGATCAAGCTTGACCCTGCCGGAACTTTCTTTCATAAGACGGATGAGCCTCTCGACGTTTACCTTCGCGACCTTGTTGAACTCCACCCGGACAAGGCCGGACTTTTCCTTAAGCGAGGCGACTTCAATATCCCGGCAGATAACCCGGATCTCCGCCAGCGCAAGAAGGCTTGCCGCCTCGTCCGGGGGCGGACCAAAACGGCCCTGAAGCTCGGTATGGAGACTGTCCAGTTCTTCCCTGCTGCGTACCCCGGCTATCTTTTTATACACTTCCATTTTTTCCTGGGGACTGTCGATGTACGAATCCGGAATAAAGCCCGAGTATTCGAGGTCAAGAAGGGTTTCGGTCTCCGTCTGGTAATGTTCGTTTTCAAGACGTTTTACCGCATCGTCAAGAAGCCTCATGTAAAGATCAAAACCAACCGAATAGATGTCGCCCGACTGTTCCCTGCCCAGAAGATTGCCCGCGCCGCGGATCTCCATATCCTTCATCGCAATCTTGAAACCGGAGCCAAGCTCGGTAAAGTCGGAAATTACCTGAAGGCGTTTCATGGCCAGCTCGGACAGGGCCCCGCCTGCGGGGTAAAACAAAAAAGCTTTTGCCGCCCGGTCGGAGCGGCCCACCCTTCCCCTCAGCTGATAGAGCTGGGAAACGCCGTACATATCCGCCCTGTCGATGATAATCGTATTGACATTGGGAATGTCTATGCCGTTTTCGATAATCGTCGTTGACACAAGCACGTGAAATCCCCCGTGAATAAAACGGCGCATCACATCCTCAAGTTCCCTCGCCTCCATCCGGCCGTGAGCCGTTTCCACAAGCATCTCCGGCACAATCCGTTCCAGCATGAGCCGCGTTTCCCCAAGGCTTTCTATTCTGTTGTGGAGGAAGAAAACCTGGCCGCCCCGTTCCACCTCGGCGCGGATTGCCCCGGCGATCTTCTCTTCGTCAAACTCGCCTATCGCCGTTTCAATCGGATGGCGGTTTCTCGGCGGAGTGGCAAGAAGGCTCATGTCGCGGATTTTCAGCAGGCTCATGTGAAGCGTCCGGGGAATCGGCGTCGCCGAGAGGGTCAGGCAGTCTACGTTGGTTTTGAGTTCTTTTAGCCGTTCCTTGTCTTTTACCCCAAAACGCTGTTCTTCATCAATGACAAGAAGCCCCAGATCCTTAAACGCCACGTCTTTCTGGATAATCCGGTGGGTTCCCACAAGAAGATCCACTTCCCCCTTCCTCACCGACATGAGGATCTTTTTCGCTTCGCCGGGACTTACAAAACGGGAAAGCATCGCGATCTGTACCGGAAACTGCCTGAACCGTTCCCGGAAATTGTCGTAATGCTGTTCCGCGAGGATCGTCGTAGGGGCAAGAAACGCCGCCTGTTTGCCGCCCATAATCGCCTTAAAACAGGCCCTGACGGCAACCTCGGTTTTTCCGTAACCCACGTCGCCGCAGACAAGCCTGTCCATCGGATGGGCGCTTTCCATATCGGCCTTGATCTCCTCAACACAGCGAAGCTGATCCTCGGTTTCCTCAAACAGAAAAGCCGCCTCGAAAAGGGTCTGCCATTCGCTGTCTTTGGAGAACGCGTAACCCCGCGAGGCCCTGCGTTTGGAATACAGGGTGATAAGCCTTTGGGCCAATTCTTCAACCGACTGCTTTACCCTGCCCTTGCGGTTTTCCCAGCTTTTGGAGCCGAGTTTGTCGAGCCTGGGCGGGGCGCCTTCGTTTCCGATATAGCGCTGAACCAGATTCACCTGTTCTATCGGAACAAAAACCGTTTCGTCGTTGAGGTATTCAAGCTTTATATAATCCCGTTCGTAGCCCAGAACCTTTACCCGTTCAATGCCCTTGAAAAGGCCGATGCCGTAATTCACATGGACAACAAAGTCGCCGGGGTTAAGCTCGACAAACGTATCTATCGGGCTGCTTTTTACCCTGTGCAGCGAACGCGGAGGAGGCCGGCGTCTGCCGAATATTTCATTTTCCTGTACCAGCATAAGCTTCGCTTCGGGCAGGGAAAAACCGGCGCTGAAGGAGGAAGTGATAACCTGTACCGCGGACAGAACGTCCGGATTGCCGGGATTTTTTGCCTTGCCTTGCTCAGCGTGAAAATGAAGCAGCTCTTTTATCCGTTCGGCCTGAACGTCGGACTCCGCGGCGATTACTATCGTCCAGCCCTGTTTCAAAAGCGAGGTGAATTCTTCTTTAAGGTAATCAATGTTGCCGAAAAAGCTCCGGGCGGGATCGCAGGAAACGGCAAAGCGGTTTTTCCCCTGGCTTTTCATCCCCATAAACGAAACCGTCCGCATACCGCGGCTTCCGGCGGCCGGTTCGGCCAGGCCGTCAAACGCAAGCAGGATCCGTTCCGGCGCGGGAACCGGCCGTTCCCGGACGGTTTTGCGGAAAAGGCCCTGGTACTCATGTTCCAGCGGCTGCTGGGCGTTTTGGAGCCGTTCGCGGTCAACGTAAAATACCGGGTTTGAAGGATCCATGTAGTCGAGGACGGAGGCCCGGACGGCAAAGGCCAGGGGGAAAAGCAGCTCTTCGCCGGAAACAAAGCCTTTTTCCTCAAGCTCGAGGGGAATGTCCGATCCTGAAAATTCCGGACATTGTTCAAGATTTTCCGCCAGAACCGTTATGCGTTCCTCCGTCCAGATCGCCTCTTTTAGGGGCCGGATCGTAAACGAGGAAAGCTTTGCCTGGGTCGGCCCCTGATCGGAGGGATCAAAGGTTCGTATTGACTCGACCCTGTCGTAATCGAACAGTATCCGGTACGCTTCATCCTCGCCGCCGGGAAAAATGTCGAGAACCTCTCCCCGCAGGGCAAATTCACCGTGAAGCTGTACCTGGGGAACCCTGGTGTAGCCGTAGCGCACGAGAAGCGCCGCCAGAGCCTGGGTGTCTATTTCCCTGCCCGCCTCTACGGGGACAAGAAGGGTCTTAAAATAATCCGGAGGCGGCAGCGGGGTAAGAAAAGCCCGCTCCGGCACGATAACGGGCCTGTCCCCGTCAAGCAGGGCGGAAAGCGCCCTGGTCCGCTCGCCGAAAACAGGCGACAGGGGGGAAATTTCCCGGTAGGGCATGGTTCCCCACCAGGGAAACAGCACCGGCGAAAGCCCCAGGGTTTCAAGATCGCCGGAAAGATCGGAAGCTTCCCTGTCCGTGGGAACCACAACCAAAGCCCCGGTTTTTCCGGGAAAACCGGCAAGCAGCGCGACAAGCATCGACACCGCGGAACCTTCCGGCCCCTCCAGCTCCATGGCGAAAGGCGGGGTTTGGGCGCGGTACGCCTCCAACAGGGCGGAAACCGATGCTGACTTTGCCAGCGTATGTACCAGGGATAAGGGATTCATAAAAGCTTACCGATAACTATATAACAGGAATCTGTTTTTTTTAAGCAGGAGTGTATCGTGAAATACAGTTGGCCGAAGGTTTTTATTCTTCTCGCGCTGGCGGTTCCGCCGGAACCGGTTCTGTCGAAAGCGGCGGAGATCGAGCTTAACATACGTTTTTATGACAAAAAGGTCTATTTTGTCGCCGGAGAAACCGGAACCCGTAACTCAGCGGAATCCCGGCCCGCCCCGGAACCCCGGGTCCAGGTTCCGCCCGATCCCATATACGTACAGGCTACAATCTACAACCGCGGTCCGGAAAGCTTTCACTTTAAGCTTGCCGAAGAACGGGTTTTTTCCGTTGATTTTGACGTTCGGAACCTTGCAAACCAGAGCCTTGCCCCGGCGGACTACCTTTTGAGAAAACGGAGTGAAAGCCGCAATGTGTTTTACAGGGACATTACCGTAGAACCGGGCGAATCCTTTTCGTTTATCGAAGATATCAGAAACTACGCGGATCTTTCCCTGCCCGGTTCGTTTGTGGTTCAGGCGAGGATCTTTCCGAATCTTCTAAGGACGACCGGCGAAATTCCGCTGGAATCAAACAGGCTTAACCTTAACCTGCGACCTCCCGTCCTTCCCGGCCCGGACGGCGTTCCGTTTGAAATGGACGTTGAAACCAACGCCGTCCTGGTTAGGGAAAAGCTTTCCCCCGACGAGATTGTCCGTTACATGCTGGACGCGAGGATCAAGGGCCAGTGGGAAAAATTCTTTCTCTATATTGATATTCCGGCGATGCTCAGCAGGGATCCCGCCCGCCGGCGGAGCTACCTGAACGAATCCGCGGAAGGCAGGCGGCGGATGGAGATCCGTTACCGGGAGGACCTGCGGGCCGCGGACGGGGATATCGCGAATATACCGGCGGATTACCGGATCGAAAACACCAGTTACGGCGGCGATACGGGAACGGTCGTGGTCACCGAATGGTTCAGGACCGGGCGGATAACGGAACGCCGCCGCTATACGTATTTTTTCAGACTTATTGATGACATTTGGCTCATTCAGGACTATACTTCAACTATACTGGGCACTGAATGAAACTTTTGTTGGTTCTGGCATCGGACGACACATTTAATACCATATCGGTTTTTCTTAACCCTCTGGGCTTTGAGCTGATACGCTACCGCCAGATACTCAAGGCGATGGATAATATCGACGAAACGGATCCCGCCGGTATTATCATCAGCGCGAGGGATTTTCCCCGGCACTGGAAAACCATGATTCAGTTTGTCCGTTCCGAACGGCCAAAAACCGAATGTCCGGTCATACTCCTCAAAGGCGGGAATTTCCCCGAAGAAGAGGCCAACAAGGCCGCGTATCTGGGGGTTAACGGCATAGTCCTTGAATCCCTTAAAGATTCCGCCGAAGTAGACCAAATCCAGAACATTCTGGCCCGTTATGTGTCCGTGGACGATAAACGGAAGAGCCGCCGTTACCGGGCGGAAAGCTGGACCCGTTTCGGCTTTATGTTTTCAAATCCCCTGGACGAAAAGATCATTACCGGTACGGTTAAAACCGTTTCTTCCACCGGCGTTTCGTTTGAACCCGACCACCCGGCCCTCGTCAAAGACCTTAAAAACGACGCGGAAATCCCCGGCTGTTCGCTCAGGGCCGGCAACACGATTCTTTCTCCGTCCTGTATCCTGCGCCGGACGGGAAAAATAATGTCCCTGGAATTTACCTCGTTTTCCGATGAAGAAAAAGAAAAACTTGAAACCTACTTTGAAACCCTTCCCATGCGGGAACTCAAAGCAAAGTCGGCGCATACCGCCTGAACAGGAAGCGTCAAGCCGTTCCAAAACCTCAGTTGTTTGGAACGATCTCAGTTGTTTTGTTTTTTCCGCAGTATAAGAAGTTTTTCTATTTGGTCTAATACATAATCTTGAAAGTCAATAGGTAATTCATTAAAAATACTGATTAATTTAGTAATCTTTTCATCGGGACTTTTATAGAACATCTCGCCCTCGCCGGTTTTGAGCCAGTTTTCACTAATGCCAAAGATCATCGAGGCAAGTTTTACAATCCGGTCGTTGGATTTTCGGGCCTCATTTTCGACATCGGCAAGATAACTATTGGAAATACAAATAGCTTTGGCAAAGTCTTTTTGAGACATATTCAGGGCTTTCCGGGCTTCTCTAATACGGGCGTTTATCGTCATAAGCTGCTTTAAAGTCTATCGAAAAAAAATACGCATAGCAAGGTATTTTTTCAATAAGGGTATTGACAAAATTCGTATAGCATAATATTATTTCGCTATGAGTATTAAAAAGGATGAAAAGCTTGAAATGTTATGCAGCGGCTTTTCTCTTTTAGACGAGGGAGAGCGGGAATACATATTCGGGGTTTTACAAGCCCTTCTTTTTGCCAAAACGAAGATAAATGAAAATGATAAATACCCTATACCTAACGGAGAGGAAAAATGAAAAACAAGGTTCTTTTTAGTTTAATTGTTCTGCTGGTTTTCGGTTTTGTGTTTACGGGCTGTAACAATGGTACTACTGATGATCCCTATACTCCATATATCCCCTATATTCCATATACTCCTGGCGGTGAAACAACTGTAGGCAACGAAACTATATCCATTGATACATTATCCATTAAAACTACCGGCGTTAAATCTTTATACGTAAGCGGTCTTTCCCTTCAATCAAGCACCGACGCAAAAGCCGTGTCCGGCGACACCGTTATTCAGACCCTGTCATATATCAATAATTTAGGACAAAATACCCCCTTCTTCTTTGTTTCCCCTTCCGGGAAAAATATCGTATTGGAAGTTGATGGCTTAGAACAGCTTGACGAAAAAAGAATACTTGTCAGGCTTTCTTCATTTTATGAGATAATCGCCGACGGAAATGTCTATACTATTGGTGAAAGCGCTTTCATTTACGGCAGAGCTTTGATTGACATGGAAAGCGGGAAGGTATATGACTTTTCAAATTATTACGCTATAAAATTTGCCGACAATGGTTTATTATTTGCCATTGAAAGTGGAACATTGTATAAGATTGATTTAGACAACATTTCATCCGCTGTGCCCTTGAATAATGGCGCCTATACGCCGATTGGGGAGATTGATCCGCCCATTGTTATTGGTAATAAAATAATAGGCTGTTATTATACTTCTGGAACACTTAACACACACTATATCTATGATATAAACAATAACGTTCCCCGACAGCTATTTAGCCTGTCTTATCTAACGTCAAGTATGTATTCGTCTTTGTACGAAGATATGCCAATCACATTTTTTTTAGGCTCTGCTTTCTTTGTAGATGGTCATAGTTATGATGCGAAAAATGGTCTCGTTATCAAAGACCTGGAAGGTTCGGCGTGGTATTTTACTATGGGGCGGTTGGGGGCGCCGGTTCAGTATGATAAGTTGGATAATTATTTTATCGGAAAAATCACAATCAATGAGAACGGAGAAATAAACCTGTTAAATTATTCAGAGGGGACTATTTCTTTCGATAAGTATAATTATTATTCGCCGAAATATTTTCCGCTAAATAACGCGAATATTGGACGAATGCCCAATT
>JAIROH010000174.1 GCA_031257595.1 Treponema sp.
GTTATGCTTACAAGCCAGTCCGCCCCCTTTGAAGTATCGGACACGATTACCGATACCCTTATCGGCAAACGCGAGGAAGACCTTGCGCTTTACCCGCTGTTGTTGACCGATTTCCCGGAAGTTTCGGAAGACGGCCTAATCTACACGTTTACCCTGAAAAAGGGCGTACTCTTTCATGACGGTACGGAACTCAAAGCGGACGACGTTATCTATACGTTCAACCGCTTTTTTAACCCCGCGACGCAGACGAACATGATCTGGCTTTGCGACGAGGTTATCAAGGGCGCGATGGATGTGGAGAAGGGTCTTGCGGATACCGTGTCGGGCATCAAAAAGATAGACGATTATTCGTTTACCATTGAACTGCTCTACCCGTTCTCGGCGTTTGTGTCGATTCTCGCGACATCGCCGCTGGGCATTATCCCGCAAAAGGCATGCGAGGCGGCGGGCGCGGACTGGGGGCTTACCACCTATGTGGGAACGGGTTCCTATAAGGTAGAAAGTTTTGATCCCAAGCAGCGAATCGTGCTTGCCCGCTTTGACCAGTATCACGGCGGCAAAAAGAACGTTGATAAAATCGTCATCACCAACATGGACAACGAAACGGCGCTGATGGAATTTGAAGCGGGCAACATCGATCTTTGTCCGATTCCCACGTCGGTAGCGCCCGGCTATCTTAAAGATCCCAAATTGGCAAAGAACGTAAAGTACCAGGAATTTATGGGCATTTGGGCGCTTCATTTTAACATGGCGATTCCGCCATTTGACGACATCCGCGTACGTCAGGCAATCGCCTATGCGACAAACCTTGGCGAACTGTGTAACGTATACTACGAAGGCGGAAAAACTCCCGCGAACAGCCTTATTCCCAAGGGAATCCCCGGTTACAACGCCTCCAATCCCGTACATGAATATAACCCGCAAAAGGCCAAAGAACTTCTTGCCCAGGCGGGTTATCCCGACGGACTTACGTTCCTCGCTTCGGTGCGCAACAGACCCGACATCAACGAGGTGTTTGAGGTGCTTCAGGCCCAGTACAAGGAATCGGGCATTACGATGAACCTGGAGCTTATCGACTACGGCAGTTTTGCGCAGAAACGGCGGCAGGAAGGCGGTACCCAGCTTTACATGATTACCTGGTACGCGGACTATGTTGATCCGGATATGTACCTGTACCTCCTCTACCACAGTTCCGTATCAGACAATTTTGCCAACGGCTTTAGCAGGCAGTATAACGCAACGGAATCCGCGTGGTATGACGCGCAGGTGGAAAAAGGCCGGCTTATTTCCGATATGGACGAAAAAATCAAATTCTATTCGGAGCTTGAGCGCTGGCTTACCACGGAATTCTACGCCGAGGTTCCGTTGTTCTGCGCTTCGGAATACTACATGATGTCGGATCGCGTCGACGGAGCGGTGTACAAACCCGACTGGCTTTACAGCTACGAAAACGCCGTTATAAAATAAGTTTTTCGCAAAACCCGAAAGGGTTTTGCGAAAAGCCCGCCGGGTGTTTGGCCGCATGGCATCGTATTTTATTAAACGGATTGGTCAGGCGTTCATCGTACTTATCGGCGTAACGCTTGTAACCTTTGTATTGTTAAACATTATCCCCGGAGACCCCGTTGCCGTCATGCTTGAGAAAAACTCAAGCCCGGTTCTTGTAGCCAATCTCAGGCATGAATGGGGCCTGGACAGGCCCCTGCCCGTCCAGTACGGACAGTTTCTGCTGAACGCCGTAACCGGCAATCTGGGCAAAAGTTATTTTGAAAAACGCGACGTAATCGGCATGATTTTTTCGGGGCTTTCGGTGACAATCAGGCTGGGGGGCCTCGCGTTCGTTTTTTCGATTGTCGTGGGACTAAGCTGCGGGGTGGCCGCGGCGGTATTCCGGGGAAAGCTCATAGACCGCGTGTTGATGACCTTTGCGATGCTGGGAATATCGCTTCCTGTTTTTTGGATTTCCGTGGTGTTCCAGATCGTCTTCGGATTGTATCTCCACTGGCTGCCCATTTCGGGCATTGATTCCGCCCTGGGCTACGTTCTGCCCACGATCGCGCTGGGTTCAACATATACGGGATCGATGGCCCGCCTGGTACGCACGAGCGTACTTGAGGAATTGTCCCAGGACTATGTAAAAACGGCCCGATCGAAAGGCGTCCGGGAAAGTTTTATCATCGTTAAACACGTGCTTCGCAACGCGGCGATTCCCGTGGTAACGCTTTCCGGTACGCAGATCAAGTCGATTTTGGGCGGTTCAATGATTGTGGAAACGATTTTTTCAATTTCAGGAATAGGGAAAATCGCGATTAACGCGATACTGGTACGGGATATTCCGGTTATTCAGGGAACCGTTTTGTATACGGCGGCGTTGTTTGTGCTTATCAATCTGATTGTAGACCTGCTCTACGGTGTTATTGATCCAAAGATAAGCGTCGCGTCGTAAAGGGGCAGCATGAAACTGGTACGATCGCTTTTTGACAGAAACAGCCTCTACAGGGAAGCGGGGCTTGAAAACCTCGACACGACGGGTTTTTTCAGGGACGCGATGGGGCGGTTTTTCAAAAACAAACTCGCGGTGTTTTTTTTATGCCTTATTGTTGTTTTCGCGTTTGTCGCCATCTTTGCTCCGCTTGTCGCCCCTTACGATCCGTATCAGCAGGACGTGCGGGCAAAATTCCTTCCTTCGTCGTTTGCCCATCCGCTTGGTACGGATAACTACGGGCGCGATGTACTGTCGCGGATCATTTACGGGGCGCGCGTATCGCTTTCCGTGGGCATTGTCTGCGAAGCGATAGCCGTTACGATAGGCGTTATCGTAGGCCTTGCCGCCGGTTTTTACGGCGGCAGGGTTGATATGGTGCTTTCGCGGATCATCGAAATATTCGCGTCGTTTCCGTTTGTCCTGTTTGCCATCGCCGTTATGTTTGTGCTGGGACAGGGCATGCTTAACATTTTTATCGCAATCGGCGTTATCGGGTGGACGGGACACGCCCGGATTATACGCGGCCAGGTATTGCAGCTGCGGAACCGCGAATATGTGGAAGCGGCCCGCGCCGCCGGGGCTTCCAACTTCCGCATTATGATCAAACACATGCTTCCGAATTGTCTTTCCACGATTATTATCATCACGACGCTTGACATTCCAAGCGACATTATTCTTGAAGCGACGTTAAGTTTTCTCGGCCTGGGCGTAACGCCGCCGACGGCAAGCTGGGGAGAAATGATCAACGCGGCCCGTCCGTTTATCAGGCAGCAGCCGATGTTCAGCATCTATCCCGGAATCGCCATTATGATTACCGTGCTCGCTTTTAACACGGTCGGCGACGCGCTGCGCGACGCCCTCGATCCAAAACTAAAGAACATGTAGGCGGCCATGGAAGAAGCTAAAAACGGCCGCGGGATTTTGCTTGAGGTAAAAAATCTCCAAACTCATCTTTTTCTGGACACAGGCGTGTCGCGGGTAATCGACGGCGTTTCGTTTGACATTATGGCCGGTGAAACCCTCGGCGTGGTAGGCGAATCGGGCTGCGGCAAAAGCCTTACGGCGCTTTCGATTATGCGGCAGATTCCCAACCCGCCGGGAAAAATTGTGGGCGGCGAAATACTGTTTGAAGGCAAAAACCTGCTTGAAAAAAGCAGGGCGGAAATGCGGAACATCCGCGGCGGCCAGATAGCGATGATCTTCCAGGAACCGATGACGAGCCTTAACCCCGTCATGACGGCGGGCAGGCAGATTAAGGAAACGCTTAAAATCCACCAGAAGCTTTCGGACGCCGAGGCGAAAAAACGCGCCGTTGAAATGCTCGACATCGTGCGCATTCCGCTGGCAAAACAGCGTTACGGGGAATACCCCCACCAGCTTTCGGGCGGCATGCGGCAGCGCGTGATGATCGCGATGGCGCTCGCCTGCCACCCCAAACTGCTTATATGCGACGAACCGACAACGGCGCTTGACGTTACCGTACAGGCCCAGGTCCTGAACCTTATCCGCGATCTGCAGAAAAGCCTTAACATGTCGATCATGCTTATTACCCACGATCTGGGTGTCGTGTCGCAGATGGCCGACCGCGTTATCGTCATGTACGCGGGAAAAATCGTCGAGTACGGCAACGGCAGGCTGATCTTCAGCCGGCCGCTGCATCCCTATACGCGGGCCCTCCTTGACTCGATCCCCCGCGTGCCCAAAGGCGGCAGGGCGGAAACGGAACAAAAAAAATTATACGCGATTAACGGCATGGTGCCGAATCTTCTGCTTGAACACCCCGGCTGCCTTTTCGCGCCTCGCTGTGAAAGCGCATGTCCGGAATGCGGCGAAAAAGATCCGCCCGAATATGAAGATAAAAACGGAAAGACGTTCTGCTTCAGGAGGCTGCATTACGATGACCAGTGATTACCTTATGGAAGCGGAAAATCTTTCGATGTGGTTCCCCCTCAAAAAGCGCGACAGGAACGGAAAACGGCGTTATGTGAAAGCCGTAAGCGATGTGTCGTTCGGCGTCCACGGCGGGGAAACGCTCGGCATCGTCGGGGAATCCGGCTGCGGGAAATCGACGCTTGGCAGGACCATGGTAAAACTGCTTAAGCCCAGCGGCGGGAACATTTATTTTGAACGGCAGGATGTAACGTCCTGGGACGAACGGCGTTTTCGCCCGATACGGCGCCATGTGCAGATTATGTTTCAGGATCCCTATGCTTCGCTTAACCCGCGCATGACCGTCGGCGACATTATCGCCGAACCGCTTGACATTCAGGGGATGTCGGGGAACAAAAAAATTCGCCTTGAAAAGATTGTGTATCTTATGGAAATCTGCGGACTTGATAAATCGTACATTACGCGGTACCCCCACGAATTTTCAGGCGGACAGCGGCAGAGAATCGGCATTGCCCGCGCCCTTTCCGTCGGGCCAAAGCTTATATTCTGCGACGAGCCTGTTTCCGCGCTTGACGTGTCCATTCAGGCGCAGATTATCAACCTGCTTATCGACCTGAAAAAATCGTTCGGGCTTTCGCTTGTTTTTATTTCACATGATCTGAGCGTGGTCAATCATATTTCCGACCGTGTCTGCGTTATGTATCTGGGGCGCGTGGTCGAAACGGCCGAAAAAACGGAACTGTTCAAAAATCCGCTGCATCCCTACACACAGGGGCTGCTCGCGTCGATTCCCGAAATAGGCGGCGATCTTCCCGATAAGGAAAATCTGCTTGAGGGCGAAATTCCAAGTCCGGTAAATCCCCCTTCGGGCTGTCCTTTCAATACGCGCTGTAAATACGCCGTTCGGGAATGCCACGAGCTTGTGCCCGAACTGCGGAATTCCGGCGGAGAACATTATACCGCGTGTCTGCTTGCGGGAAACAACGGGGGTATTGCCTAAACATGAACGAAAAAACAAACAAAGATCTGTATTACAAAAAAGCGGCCGGGCTGCATCGCGAATGTTTTGTATGCGACACGCACTGGGACCTCGCGCCCGAAATTTTTCTGCGCCGTATGGCGGGAGAAAAAAACGTTTTGAAAAACCGGTATCTTGACGACCTGAAAAAAGGAGGGTTTTCCCTTGTCGTGTCGTCGATCTTTGCCCGCGCCGAAATGATCCCTGAAAAGGGCCTTTACGAAGCGCTTTCGCAGATTGCGTCGCTTGCCGACGATGTCGATTCCGTCTCCGGCGAAGTAATTCTGGTAAAAAACGCCGCCGACCTTGAACGCGTTATCCGCAAAGAAAAGATCGGCGTTATGCTGTATATGGAAGGGCTTGATCCGCTGGGGAACACAAAGGAACTGCTTCGCGCGTTTTACGAGGCGGGGGTGCGGGGGGCAAGCCTTACCTGGAGCAGGCGCAACTTTTTTGCCGAAGGATGCTGCCGCGCCCACGAATATTTTGACGTAAAGGGAGGGCTTTCGGCGCTGGGAAAGGAAACCGTTCCGTTTATGGAAAAACTCGGCATGTTTATCGACGTAAGCCACCTCAACGACGACGGCTTTGCGGAACTCTGCGCCATCGCGGAAAAACCGTTTATCGCGTCACATTCCTGCGCCCGGAGCGTTCACGACAATTACAGAAACCTCACCGACGGGCAGATCAGGGCGCTTGCCGCGAAGGGCGGCGTCATCGGCGTCAACGGCTATTCGGCAATCGCGGGCGCGGGGGCCCGCGACGCCGCGCGCTGGGCAAAGCTTTCCGAACACATTGAACGGATTATAGGGCTTTCTTCTTACGACCACGCCGGCTATGGCTTTGACATTTGTACGCCGTATTACGAGGCGGAAACGCATACCGAAAACACGCCGTCGGGGGATTGCGTCGCCTCGCACGGGGACGCGATAGAACTGACCGCCGAACTTTTGCGCCGGGGACACGAAGAATCCAACGTAAAAAAGATCATAGGCGGAAATTTCGCGGGATACTTCAGGCGAATGTTGCGCCAGCGTTCCGACTTATACGGATCGTATACAGATCGTATTTAACAGATAAAAGTTTACTCTTATAGTTTTGGCTAAATCAAAGAACGGATATTGTCTTTTGTTCGCGTCGCCGGAGGTTTTAGCAGGCGCACTCACAAAAAAGTATCGCGGGGTGTTCGCAAAAACTGACCCGGACTTGTCCCGGGGCGGTTTTTGCGGACAGGACCCCAAACTTTTTCGTGTGCCTGCCTCGATAATCAGCGACGCGGACGAAAGCTGTCATTATGATCTTTGATTAAGACAGAACACTAAAACCCTTTCCGGCTTAGTACCATGAGCAGGGCCGTATCCCCCTGCCTGACGCCGGGAATACGGGCGGCCTGGCCTATCGTAAGGGGCCTGACTTTTTTGAGCTTTTCCCGGGCTTCGGCGGACAGCCCGCTTATCGCGTCGTAGTCCAGATCGGGACGGAGTTTTATCGCGTCCATTTTGGCGTTCCGGGCGGCAAGCCGGTTTTCTTTTTCGATATAGCCGGAATATTTGTTGTCCGCGAGAACCCGCTCTACCCATTCGGCGGGAAATTCCGCGAGCTTTGCCCGGGTTTCTCCGTCAAAAAAACCGGCCGATTCCGCTTCCGCCGGATCAATGGAAGACCTGCCGTCAAAAAGCGCCTTTATCGTTTCAAGCGTTTCGGTTTTGCGGAGAAAGCGTTCCCAGCGTTCGTCGCTTACAAGGCCCTTTTCCCGGCCCCTGGGGCTAAGGCGGCTGTCTGCGGTATCATGGCGGAGTACGAGCCGGTGTTCCGCCCGGCTTGTGAACATCCGGTAAGGCTCCGCGGTTCCCAGGGTGGTAAGATCATCCACCAACACCCCGATAGAGGCCTCGGCCCGGCCCAGGACAAGCGGCTCTTCTCCCCTAAGCATCATCGCGGCGTTGATACCGGCGATAATGCCTTGGGCGGTGGCTTCTTCGTAGCCGGAGCTGCCGTTGGTTTGACCCGCGGCAAAAAAGCCCGCGAGGCGTTTGGATTCCAGTGTCGGGAAAAGGTCAAGGGGATCAATATAATCGTATTCCACCGCGTAGGCGGGCCGCACTATCCGGGCGTTTTCCAGTCCCGGTATGCTGTGGGTAAAGGCTTCCTGAACGTCTTCCGGCAGGGAACTCGACGCGCCGTTGAGGTACATTTCATTGGTATAAAGCCCTTCCGGCTCCACAAAAAGATGATGACCGTCTCTGCCGGGAAAGCGCATCACCTTGTCTTCGATTGAGGGACAGTAACGCGGCCCCGTACCGGTGATCTTTCCGCCGTAGAGCGGCGAACGGTGAATGTTCTCCCTGATGATCCTGTGGGTTTCGCCCGTGGTCCGGTTTATCCAGCACGGATTATCATCAAAATGGTGACTGACACCGCCGTCAAACTAAAACGGCCGGGGGTCTTCACCGTTCTGCCGTTCCATTTTACCGTAATCTATACTGTCCCCGGCGATACGGGCCGGGGTACCCGTCTTGAACCTGCCCACGGGAAAACCCATGCAGCGCAGAAAATTTCCCAGACCCAGGGCGGCTTCCTCGCCGAGTCTTCCTTCCGGGGCATCGTATTCGCCGATAAAGATCCTGCCTTCCATAAATGTACCGGCGGCGAGGATCACCGCCCGCGCCCCGATACGGTGTCCCCTGGCGGTCACGACACCGGCGGCGCGGCCAAGCGGCGCGGTGGGCGCGGCCGTAGCGCCCGCGCCTGGATCGACGACAAGAGCGGTTACCGTATCCATCATAATCGAAAGGCCTTTCTGATTTTCGACAACGCGCCGGGCGGCCATCCGGTAGGCCTGCTTGTCCGCCTGGGCCCGCGGAGACTGAACCGCCTGGCCCCTTGAACGGTTGAGGATACGGTACTGAATCATGCTTGCGTCGATAAGCTTTCCCATCTCGCCGCCCAGGGCGTCCACTTCGCGGACCAGGTTGCCCTTGGAAAGCCCCCCGACGGCGGGATTGCAGGAAAGGGCGCCGATACAGTCGGGGTTTTGCGTAACAAGGAGGGTACTGAAACCCAGCCGGGCAGCGGCCAGGGAAGCTTCAATGCCCGCGTGGCCCCCGCCGATTACGATACAGTCGTAATCCATATCAGTCCGCGCTCACTTTTTATGGCGGCGGTCAAGCTCGGCGAGAACTTCTTCCACGTTTACCCCTTCGCGGGTCATCAGGGCCGTCGTAAAATACAAAAGGTCGGCCGCTTCCCAGACAACCTCGTCGTGGGTTTTGGCGGCGCAAACTTCCCCGGCTTCTTCGGTCACCTTTTCGCGTACCAGTTCGTCGTCCAGCGTCGCCGTGTAGGAACCGGGAACGGGATTGCGAAACCGTTCGGCGATAACCGACTGAAGGTATTCCCAGGTATAGCGGCGCTGGACGCCGAAACAGGACCAGCCGCCGGTGTGACAGACCGGGCCGGCCGGATCCACGACGGCAAGCAGCGCGTCCCGGTCGCAATCCGCCCTGAGTCTGCGAAGCGTAAGCACGTTACCCGAATTTTCTCCTTTCATCCAGAGTTTGTTCCGGCCGCGGCTGTGAAAACAGAGCTTTCCCCGTTTGAAACTTTCCGCTACGGCTTCCCTGTCGGCAAAGCCCGTCATAAGAACCTGGCCGTCAATGCTTTGGGCGATAACCGGGATAAGGCCTTGGGAAGTTTCGGCAGCCTTTTTCCAGTCAAGGGAAGCGGTAAAAGCTTCGGCAAGGGATACCTTTCCGGTATAGAGGGCCATGCCGAGCTGAACGTCGCAGCCAAGATCCGCCAGCGCGGCGATTTCCTCACCCGAGGAAACGCCGCCGGCCGCGGTAATCCGGCAGGAAACGGCTCCACACAACGCACGAACCGGCGCCATGTCGAGGCCCGTCATCGTTCCTTCGCGGTCAACGCAGGTAAAAAGAAGATCGCCGGCAAAAGCTCCGACGGCTTTGGCGCTTTCGACAAGAGGCAGCCCCGTTGGGGTCTTCCAGCCGTCAACGGTTATTTCATAGCCGTCATCCGTTCCGGCCGTTTTTTTCGCGTCGATGGCGACGATAAGCCGTTCGCGGCCTATCTTTTTCGCGATGCTTTCAAGAAACGCGGCGTTTACCCCGAATTCGTCCGGCTGTCCTTTTTTCGCCGGATCCCGAAAGACCTGAGAACCCACAATGATCTTCGCCGCGCCAAGGCTCACAAGTTCCCGGGCCTGTTCCGGCGTCCGTATTCCGCCGCCCACCCGGCATTCC
>JAIROH010000197.1 GCA_031257595.1 Treponema sp.
GTCCGAACAGGTTTTTCCCGTCTTTTCGGACAGTCCCGGCCGGAGGAGTTATGCTGAAAGGACGAAACCTTATTGAGCCGGGCGATTACAGCCTGGAAGAGATGGACGGGCTTTTTTCCGTTGCGGAAAAAATCGAGGACGACAAAAACTATCTGCGGGAATCCTGCCGGGGAAAGCTTCTTGCCACGCTGTTTTTTGAGCCGAGTACCAGAACGAGACTTTCTTTCGAGGCGGCGATGCTCAGGCTCGGGGGAAGCTGCCTTGGCTTTGCCGAACCCGGTTCAAGTTCGGCGGCCAAGGGGGAAAGCCTTTCCGATACGATCCGTACCGTTGCCTGTTACGCCGACGCCATTGTTATGCGAAACCCAAAAGAAGGCGCGGCGCTTCTTGCTTCCCGGGTTTCCGGCGTACCGGTCATTAACGCCGGCGACGGCGGGCATCATCATCCGACCCAAACCCTTACGGACCTTCTTACGATACGGCGCCTTCGGGGAGAACTGGGAAACCTGACCATCGGCTTCTGCGGCGATCTTAAATTCGGCCGCACGGTACATTCCCTGGCAAAGGCCCTTTCCCGTTATCCCGGCGTAAAGGAAATTTTTATTTCCCCTCCCGAGCTAAAGGTTCCCGGCTATATCACCCAGGGGGTTCTTGAAAAGGAAATGATCCCCTATAAAGAAGCGGAAAAACTTGAGGATGTAATCGGAGACCTCGACGTGCTCTACATGACCCGCGTTCAGCGGGAACGGTTTTTTAACGAAGAAGATTACATACGGCTCAAGGATTTTTACGTACTCACCAAAGATAAAATGAAAAACGCGAAGAAAGAGATGGTGATCCTTCATCCCCTTCCAAGGGTGAATGAAATCGCCGCGGAAGTGGACGACGACCCGCGGGCGGTGTACTTTAAACAGGCGCGGTACGGCATGTATATCCGCATGGCGCTTCTCGCGTCCATATTGGGGGCATTATGCTGAACGTTGATCAGATACGAAACGGTATTGTCATCGACCACATCAAGGCCGGACTGGGAATACAGATATTTAACTGGCTGGGTCTGGGTAAAGCGTCCTATAACGTCGCCTTTGTGGTAAACGCGAATTCAAACCGCATGGGCCGCAAGGACATCATAAAAATCGACAACACCATCGAGATAAACTTTGACATTCTGGGGCTCATCGATCCGAACATCACGGTCAATATAATCGAAAACGGGGAAATCACCAAAAAGATAAAACTCCAGCTTCCCGAAAAGGTACAGGACGTGCTTGTCTGCAAGAATCCCCGGTGCATCACGTCAACAGAAAAAGTTCCCCATCTTTTTCATCTTGACGACGTAAAAAAGAAAACCTACCGCTGTGAATACTGTGACGAAATTACCGGCGCCGCGGATCTGTGGTAATGTTTCTCCTTGACGATTTTCGTATTGTCGATGAGTCGTCCGATTTTCGCGGATCGGTACTTGTCGAAAACGGATTCATTAAAGAAGTTTTTGAAAGCGGGAACGCTTCCTGTGACAAGCGCCGCCGGCCCGCGGTAGGCCCGCATCCGCAAACCGCGGACATGGTGATAAAAGGCAAAAACGGTCTTGTTCTTATGCCCGCGTTTGTGGATATGCACGCCCACTTTCGGGAACCCGGATTCGGGGAAGTTTCCGTAAAAGAAACCCTGGAAAGCGCCTGCCTTGCCGCCGCCGCGGGGGGCTACGGAACGGTTGTTTCGATGGCGAACACTCATCCGCCCGTGGATTCCGCTAGCAGGGCGGCGGCCCTGAAAAACCGCGCCGATGTTTTGGGGCTTATCGATCTTTGCCCCGTCCTGTGTTTAACCAAAGGCATGGAAGGAAAAGAACTTTCCGAAATCACCGGGCTTTCAAGCTGGCTTCCCGGCCGGGCCCAGGAAGGATTTATCCGCCTTCTTTCCGAAGACGGCAGGGACATGGCCGACGACGGCCTGTTCCTTGCCGCCTTTTCCGAAGCCCGCCGCGCCGGTCTTGCCGTCTCGTGCCACTGCGATCTCGGCGGGGAATACGCCGCCGTCCGCCGGGCGATTGAGCTTGCCGTCCGGGCCGGCGCAAGGCTTCACATTGCCCACGTCTCGACAAAAGAAGCAGTTGACCTTATACGAAGCGTAAAAGCCCAAACGGCCCGCGAGCCGGCCCGGCGGAACGGCGGGCGGGACGCCGCGGCCGGAAACGACGGTTTTGATCTGACCTGCGAAATAACCCCCCATCACCTTGCCCTGGACGAAAAGGATGCCGCGGCTCTGGGTACATTCGGCAATGTGGCGCCCCCGCTTGGAAGCGGCGAAGACAGGCTCGCCTTACTGGAAGCGCTTGCGGACGGAACCGCCGACGCCATCGCCACCGATCACGCCCCCCATACCCAGGCGGACAAGGCTTCCGGCGCGCCGGGCTTTACCGGCCTGGAAACGGCTTTCGGGGTATGTTACGGCGTCCTTGCCGCGCCGGAAGTCCCGGCCGGATTCGGCCCGGAAAAGCGCCGCCCGGAACGGCATCGCCCCGAAAAGCCTGGCCCGCAAAGGCTGTCCGCGCTGATGAGCGCTTCCCCGGCGCGTATTCTGGGCTTTGGGGAAAAAGGCCCGCTGGGCAGGGGAAAAATCGCCCCCGGCTACAGGGCGGATCTTGTCGTTGTGGATACGGAGGCGGCATGGACAGTTGTCCCGAATAACTTTAAATCCCGGGGAAAAAATTCGCCGTTTGAAGGGCGGGAATTACGGGGCAAGGTACTTGTGACGATTCATCAGGGCCGCGTTGTCTTCGACGGCCGGTGATTTGTATACGGTTCGGCAAGCGGAGGTTTTATGTACAATATGGACAGGCTTTACGAAGCGGTGGCGAAAAAAGGAAATGTCTGCGTCGGTCTTGATACCTCGCCGGATTATGTTCCTCCGCTGGAACGGCGGAAAACGTCTTCCGACGCGGAAGCGGTATTCAATTTTAACAGGGCAATTATCGACGCGACGGCGGACGCCGCGGCCTGTTTCAAGGTTCAGATTGCGTATTACGAAGCCATGGGAATTGAAGGGCTTCGGTGTTTCGCCAAAACGCTCAAATATGTCCGGGACCGGGGAAGCCTTGTTATTTCCGATATCAAGCGGGGAGACATCGCCGATACCGCGCGGCAATACGCGAAAGCCCATTTTGAAGGCGACTTTGAATCGGATTTTGTGACTCTTTCGCCGTACATGGGTTTGGATTCCATCGAACCCTGGCTTGAATATGCGGAACGCGGCGGCAAAGGGGCTTTTGTCCTTATGCGTACCAGCAACAGGGGAATGAAAGATTTTGAATACCTGGAATTGAAGGGTTCAGGCGAATCCGAAAACGACGGCCCGCGCCGCCTTTACGACGCCGTCGGAGAAAAGCTTACCGGCATCGCCGGAAAACACCGGGGCGTTCACGGTTACCTTGCCTTTGGCGCCGTAGCCGGAGCGGATCCAAAATCCGGCGCCGACAGGGAAGAAGCCGGGGCGATCCGGGCAAAGTACCCGGATCTGTTTTTTCTGATTCCCGGATACGGCGCCCAGGGCGGCGCCGCGGACGACGCCGCCCTGTTCCTGCGCGGCGGCAACGGCGGGGTGGTGAACGCGTCCCGTTCCATACTCAAGGCCTGGACGGTGGAAGAAGCCGCCGCGCGGGAAAGCGTTTCTGTCCCGCGGCAAAAAGCCGGCCTTTCAGCCGTCGCGGAAGCGGCGCTGAAGGCGGCGGAGGAAATGCGGGACGCGATCAGGAAAGCGGCCGGCTAACAACAGGGGAAACGACCTATTTTTTTAACCGCAGCCCCAGGCTAAGATCACCCATGTTGGCGGTATAATAGCTGGTGGTGTAGGAAAAATCTATGGCAAGGTTTTCATTTGGCTGAAAGCTGCCTCCTGCCCTCGTGGAAACGAAGGCGTTGCCCAGATAGGTGTAATGTTGTGGACTACCGCCGATTTTTGTAAACCGGTAGCCAACATCATAGTCAAGATTAATGCCTGCGTTTACGCTAAAGGGGCTGTTAAATTTATAGGTAAAGCCGGCATGACCCTTCGGTACAAGCTCCAACAACATCGCGTTTGTTGATACTCCCGATACGGTTTCTTTTGCCATTGCAAAAAAAATATCCATCCCAAACCCGAATCCGATGGAAAACCGATCGTTTAGATTGTAAACACGCTTGTAAGATCCTGAAAGTATATGAACGGCCGGCGACATCCGCATATCAATATAGACAAATGTGTATTCCACACTTA
>JAIROH010000242.1 GCA_031257595.1 Treponema sp.
ACAATGTCGGCGGCCAGTTCCGGCGGCGTCTGGCCCAGGGTCGCCTTGATCTCGTCTATGATCTGGGTTATCGGATCTTTCAGCGCTTCGCGGACTTCTACCGAGTCTATTTCCAGACGCCGGGGCAGGCCGGTGATCGCGTCCGTACCTTTTATCTCTACTTTCTGGATGGTTTTATCCGGCGAGGCGTTGCCGATTTCGATTTTAAGCCGTTCCGCGGTATGCTCCCCAATGATAAGGTTATGAACGCTCCGTACATGCTTGATAATCGCCTCGTCAAATTCGTCGCCGCCAAGCCTAATCGCGTTGGTAACCACCATGCCCCCGAGGGAAATAACGGAAATTTCCGTAGTACCCCCGCCGATGTCACAAACCATGTGGCCGGCCGGCTCGAATATCGGGATGTCGGCACCTATCGCCGCCGCGAGACTTTCTTCGATAACCGTCACTTCCCGTGCGCCGGCCTTGTAGGCGCTTTCTTCCACGGCCCGCTTTTCGACTTCGGTAATGCAGGACGGAATCCCGATAACCATCCGGGGTTTTATAAAACGATAACGGGGAAGAATTTTGGTAATAAAGTAACGGATCATCTTTTCGGTGGATTCAAGATCGGCGATAACGCCGTCCCTCATCGGACGAATCGCGATGATGTTTCCCGGGGTTTTGTAGAGCATGTTTTTCGCGTCGGCGCCGACGGCCATTACTTTTTTGGTTCCCCGTTCTACGGCGACGACGGAAGGTTCGTTAATGACGATCCCTTTTCCGCGTATATAAATAAGGGTGTTGCAGGTCCCAAGGTCTATTCCGATATCAGACGATTTCGCACCGAACATAAAGCCTCCACGAGATTCACATATTCAGCCGGACACGAGCCGGCCGGTAATTATTGTCCGCCCTGTAGGCGCGCCGCCAGGCGGCCCTTGCCCTGATGGTATCGCCCTGGGCGGCGTATATTTCACCCAATTCATAGGCCGCCTCGGCGTTTTCCGTATCCTCAAGCACTTCGGTATAAACGCTTTCCGCGCCGGCGGCATCGCCGGAATTCAACAAAACTTTTCCCAGAAGCAGGCGGGCGTTTATCCCCGCGCCGCCGTCCAGGGTCTGTTCAATACAGCGGGTCAGGTACGCCTTCGCGTTGTCCCAGTCCTCAAGGCCGATGTAGGAACGGGCGATTGCCAAAAGCAGCCTGTCGGAATCCGTTCCCGATTGACCGGGATCGAGGGCGCGGCTTAAGGTTTCAACACTTTTGCGGTATTCCCGAACGGCGTGGTACGCAAGGCCAAGGTATTCCGGTATGTCCTTTGCCCCATAGCCGGCATTTCCGGCCTCTTCCAGGTAGCGTATGGCAAGATCGGCGTACTCCGGGCCTTTTTCATAATACGCTTTGCCCAGGACATAACGGATTCTGCCGTCCCTGTCGGCGTTTTTTTCAAGTAGAATCTTCCGCAGGGACCAGATGCTGCTGTCAAGGTAAGAAAGGGTATCCTTCTGGTTGATCTGCGAAATCGCCAGTTGGTAAGAGGCAAAACCGTTTACGGTAAGAAAGAACGAATCGAGCGGCTTGTTTTTAAGGGCCAGGGAACTTTGATCAAAAACTTCGTTATAGGAACCGTTTTCCCAGTTTCGCAAAACCTCCCTTTTTTTTATGCCGGCTTCCCCGTTTTTTTTGCTGATAAAGAACAACACGAGCACCACAAACGCCAAAAGCCCAACGGCGTACAAAAAGCCCTGAACCCCCCGGCGTTTCAAGGCTCCCGCGCCGATTACCGGCCAAATTCGTGATTTTGCCATCCTGTATGAGATTACTACCTTTTACGGTAAAAAGTCAATTACAGTCAGTAAGTCTCAGTTTATGTTCCGAAAACGAAAAAACGCCTGTAAAAATTTATCGGGGGGCCTGGCAGTGGCATCTGTTTTTGCTGTTATTTTGATCTTATGCTGGAAAAAATCAGGCTTTTGGGGTCTTGTGACTGTACCGGCAACGGCCTGCGACCACAGCCGTTACAGCGCCTTTCGACATGGATTGCCGGACGCCTTTTGCTGGTATGAAGCCGCGGCAACCCTTTCCGCCGTAGAGGCACAGCGCCCGGAGAACAATAACAGGCGCACACAGAGGAACGGCGAAGGCGGGTGCCCTTGGAACGGTACGAACCCCGTTCGTGCCGGTTCCACGGGCAGGCCCCGCCGGTTTTGTTATCGTGCGCCTGTCCCAGGCACGGGCGCTGTGTATCTGGATACTCAACAAGGGTTGTCCCACGGTAAGACAAAAGGCGTCCGGCGCTTCTACGCACGGGCCGCTGTAGCGGATAAAAAAAGCGATGAACCATAAGCCGGATTCTGTCGGTTTTGCCGCAAGGCAAAACCTGACGACCATCTGTCTTGGCCTTTCGTTACCGAAAGGCTCTTTGCAGTCTACCCGCCGTGTGCGGACGGGCCGTCCGTGAAGGCTCTCCTTCGCCACGGCTGTTTGACTTTGCTCCGGATGAGGCTTGCAGTGCCGGCGCCGTTGCCGCCGCCGCGGTGGGCTCTTACCCCGCCTTTTCACCTTTTCCGCAAGACACGTTTCCGCTCAACGCGGAAACGTGTCCGGGTAGTTTGTTTTCTGCTGCGCTGTCTGTCCCGTCATTCAAAAAGCGCTGCTTCCGGGGAAGCATACTTTCTGAATGACAAGCCCGGCCGTTAGCCGGCATCCCGCCCTGCGGAGTCCGGACTTTCCTCCCTGTCCCAAAACGCGCTATCAGGTATAACAAAGCTGCTGCGCTTAACGGACAGGGCGATCGTCTGATTCATCGCCAATTGTTCTTTACTTACGCTTCGCAATTACTCTTCATAGTCAACATTGACCTTTTCTTCTTCCTCGTCGTCATCATCATAATCGTCTTCGTCAAGATCGTCCAGATCGGAAAGACTGCCGGAATCTTCAACGTCGAAGAAGTTTTCTTCCCCTTCTTCCGATTCTTCGTAAAAGAGGATCCGGGAACAATAGGGACAAAAGACAATCTCTTCGCCCTGATGCACCTGGTTGGTAAACTGGACCGGAAGAACCATGTGGCAGCCGGTACAAACTCCGCCTTTTATCGCGACGATGCCCTTCCCCATCTTGTTGCGGATAATCCGCTCAAACTTAAACAGCACTTCCGGGTCCAGACCGGGAATAAGGGATTGTTCCTCGTCTTCCAGTTCTTTGAGCCGGTTTTTTTTCTCGCCGATTTCCTGTTCAATGCCCGTCTTGCGCTCGGCAAGTTCCTTTTCCTGGTGCTCAATAAGCGCCGTGTTCTGCTTGATCTGCTCGGCAAGTTCCGCGAGAATCCGCTCTTCTTTCTGCAGCTCTTTGCGGTACTGCTGCTCCTTTTCCGCCGCGTCCCGTATTTCCTTTTCCAGGGCTTCGCATTCCCGCTGGGTACTGACCAGATCCATGTTTTTTTCGGCCTTTTCACGCATCGACTCGGCGTCAAGCAGAAGATTTTTAAGCTCTATTTCGGTTTCACGGGACTTTTCAAATTCCAGGTTTTTTTCGATAAAGGTTTTTTTAAGCCGGGAAAGCATTTCTTCCTGGGTAACAAGAACTTTTGGAATTTCCACGATTTCCTGTTCAAGCTTGATCTTTTGCGAAAGAATTTCCTGCAGCGTTCTGAGTTTGTCAAACACGTTTTCCATTACATACCCCCGTTAATGGTCCAAATAATCCTTGAGCTTGCGGCTCCGTTTGGGATGCCGCAGCCGGCGCAGGGCCTTTGCCTCTATCTGCCGTATACGTTCCCGGGTTACGTTAAAATAAAGCCCCACCTCTTCCAGCGTAAGCGAATAGCCGTCGTCAAGCCCAAAGCGCATTTTAAGCACTTCCTGTTCCCGTGGCGGCAGCGTGGAAAGTACGTTGGCAAGCTGTTCCTGTAAAAGGGTAAAGGCCGTCTGGTTCGCCGGATTTTCCACGTCCTTGTCTTCGATAAAATCGCCGAGCAGGGAATCTTCTTCTTCGCCGATCGGCGTTTCAAGGCTGATAGGCTCCCGCGCGACGTTCTTGACCGATTTTACCCGAATCGCGGTCCATCCCAGACGCTCGGCTATTTCCTCGTCCGTCGGCTCCCGCCCCAGAACCTGCATAAGCTGCCTGGATTCCCGGACTACCTTGTTGATCTGTTCTATCATGTGTACCGGCACGCGGATAGTCCGCGCCTGATCGGAGATCGAACGGGTAATGGCCTGTCTTATCCACCAGGTGGCGTAGGTGGAAAATTTGTAGCCCTTGCGGTATTCGAATTTTTCAACCGCTTTGATAAGGCCGATATTCCCCTCCTGGACCAGGTCGAAGAAATGCAGCCCCCTGTTGGTGTATTTTTTCGCGATCGAAACAACAAGACGCAGGTTTGCCTTGATAAGCCTGTCCTTGGCGTTTTTCATCATAACCCGGCCGCGGTTTATTTCCCTGGCCATAAGGTTTATGTTTTCGATGGATTCTTCAAACTCCGCCTCCATCAGGCGGAGTTTTTTCTCGGTAACCTGTATGTGCCGTATAAGTTCCTTGATCTCGTCGGCGGAAAGCCCAAGATCTTCTTCGAGAACTTCCCGTTCTTCTTTTATCGTAAGGCCCCGGCCAAGGGAACGGAGTTCTTTCAAGGAAGCTACCCTAAGACGTTTTTCGATACGCTCCTGTTCTTTTTTGTACCGTTTTATCTTTTTCGCCGCCTGTACAAACTTTTCGGAAAAACCGGCAATTTCCTCAGGGTGAATTTCCGCTTCCTGAACCGAACTGAGTATCTTGTCACGCAGGCCGGCAAGTTCCCCGTCTTCGTAAACCTCAATGCCCCGGGCAATGAGCCTGCGTTTCGATTCGATGTAGGTTTTTAGATCGTTGCCGATAAGCCGCAGGATTTCTTTGTAAAACTGATTTAAGCGCCGGCGCTCGGTCATATATTCGGTTATTTCTTTTTTTGAAAGCGACAGTTCCCTGGGATCTTTTTTGGAAAAGGCCCTTTGGGCTATGTGGTAAAATTCGGGGATGATCATTCCGGAACGTTTTATCACCCCTTTGATGATATTTTCCCCGTCTTCCATCTGTTTGGAGAGTTCTACTTCCTGTTCCGCCGTCAGCAGGTTTTCCCGGCCTATTTCACGTAAATACAGCTTGATCGGATCGTCTACCGAGGATTCTTTTTCGTTGTATACCAGCCGCTTTTTTTCGTTTTCGGCGCTTTTCCTCGCTTCCGCTTCTTCTTCCGCCCCGGGTTCTTCTTCAATAAGCTGGACATTGTTGGTTTCAAGAAGAATGAGCACCTGTTCGATTTTGTCGGAATTCGCGATATGTTCGGGAAGAAAATCGGAAAGCTCGTCGTAGGAAAGGGTTTTCTTGTCCTTTGCGTACTCGATAAGCTTTGCCACAGCCGGATCAACGGTGATGTCGGTTACGGGCGTTTCGGTCATCAGTCTGCTTCCTTAAGTCTGGTTAATTCAGAATCTATATGAACTTTTTCGGCAAGTAAATCTTCCTGCCGTAACCCGTCAATTCCCGAAGCGCGCAACTGGCGTGTAATTTCCGAGCGCCGGCGCTCCAGTATTCTGCTTTTTACCCTGGCAATGCCGTCCCGCACTATTTGTTCAGGATGATCAAAGGCGCCGCCCGCGCCCTGGCGCATAATAAAATCCCGCAGTCCCTCATCGGTGACCCGGGAAAAGAGTTCCTGATACTCCTGCGGAGAATCCGCGCCGTTTTCACTATTCCTGAACCATTCTTCCAGAACGATAAAAAGCTCCCTGGCGTGAAAATCCTCCACTTCTTCAGCCGAAAATGCCGCGCGCAGCTCCCTGTAGAAGCGCGGATGTAAAAAAACGGCGGTAAGCAGATACAGCTCACCGTTCATTCGGGGAGGATTGTTCTTTCTTTCCGGAACAGCGGTCTTTGCGGAACCTGAAACGTAACGGTAATAATCGTCCTGAACGGCCCGGCGGTCCACACCGAATTCATCGGCAATCGCCCCTATACACGAATCCCTGGAAACTTCCGAATCCAATACCGCAAGATAGGGAAAAAGAAAAGCCGCCGACCTGGATTTATCTCCCGATAACGCTTTGCTCCTGGAAAGAAGATATTCAAAGTCAAGTATACTACTTTTTACGGCGTTTTGCAAAGCCCCGGCGCCATATTTGTGCAAAATTTCCGCCGGATCTTTGGCTTCTGTTCCGGAAAAAGCCGCTACGGAACAGGCAAGGCCGTTTTTCCGGCAGGTAAGCACGGCCTTGTTCAGGGCCTTTTGCCCGGCTTCGTCCGCGTCCAGCATAAGAACAACCGTATCCGCCCAGCGTTTAAGAAGCCGGGCCTGATCATCGGTAAGGGCCGTACCCAGCGGGGCCACGGCGTTCAAAATCCCCGCCTGGTGGAGGGCAAGAACGTCCATATAGCCTTCCGCTATGACGGCGCTTTTGCTGCTCCGTACTTCCGCCAGGGCAAGATCCAGGGCAAAAAGGTTCTGGCCTTTTTTAAAAAGTTCCGATTCGCTTGAATTGAGATACTTGGGCCCGTCTCCGGCAAGGATCCTGCCGCCGAAAGCGACGGTCTTTCCCTGCCGGTCGTTGATCGGAAACATCAGCCTGTTTGAGAAAAAAGCCGACTTGGGGTATTTGGACGAAAAAAGTCCCGACGAAACAAGAAAATCTTCGGAAAATCCGCCTTTTCCGCTTAAAAAACGGAAAAGCCAGCCTCTATCCGCCGGACTGTAGCCCAGACGAAAACGGTCTATTGTCTCCGCCGTCATTCCCCGGCCCAAAATATAGTTTTTCGCCTGCTCCCCTTCGGGTTTCTTCATCAAAAGATAATGAAAACTTAAGCTCACGCGGCGGTAAAGTTCGGCAAGGGCTTCAAGCCGGTTCTGCCGTTCCGTATCCGGCGCCGCCCAGGCGCCGGCCTCATAGACAAGCTGGATTCCAAAACGTTTCGCGAGGTTTTCAAGGGCTTCCACATAGCTTAGTTTGTCCATTTCCATAAGAAAATCGACAACGGTGCCTCCCTTGTGGCATCCGAAACAGTAATACAGCTTTCGTTCCGGATCGACGGTAAACGACGGGGTCTTTTCATGGTGAAACGGACACAGGCCCCAGTAGCGGCCGCCTTTTTTTTCCAGTCTGAGGTAATCCTCCACGACGGCCACCGCGTCAAGCCTGTCGATTACCGCCTGTTTTGACGCCTCGGTAATACGGGCCATCGCGCTATGAATTTCCTTTTACAAAAAGCTGTCCGGCTTTAATATGATCGTCAAAGGTACGGGAAAAATAGTGCCGTCCGGCCGCTTCGTCAACAAGCCGGAAATAAAGAAAATTGGTATTTTCCGGATGGAACGCCGCGTCAAGGGCCGTCGTTCCGGGCAGGGAAATCGGGCCGGGCGGCAGTCCCGGTATAACATAGGTATTGTAGGGGTGGTTGATTTCTATGTCGCGGTTGTAGAGAATCCGGGGATGGGGCTTTCCCTGTATGTCGGTAATGATGTATTCCACGGTGGCGCAAGACTGGAGGGGCATGCCGATTTTGATCCGGTTGTAAAATACCCCGGCCATAATCGCGGCTTCGTCTTTTACCCGGTATTCCCGTTCGACGATCGACGCGATGATTATGACATTGTCGAGCTCCCGCGGACTTAACGACGACGATTCCGGGGCGATTTCCCGTATTTTGGCGAAAAAAGTGTCCGCCATGGTCCGCACGACATTTTCCCCCGCAAAAGGCGCGGGAAAAAAATACGTGTCCGGATACAGGTAGCCTTCCATGGTTTTGCCCGGTACGCGGTATTCGCCGAGGATCGCCGTATCGGACGCGGCGGCAAGAAAATCCTCGGCCCCGCAGATAGCCAGGCTTTCAAGGATTCCGGCGGCTTTTTTCAACGTAACCCCCTCCGGGATGGTCACGCTGAAAAGGATCTGTTTTCCTTCCACCAGCGCCGATCGGATCGCCAACTGGGTTGCCGGCAGCCCTATCCGGTAGGTTCCGGCTTTTACAAACGAACCGTCCAGACGGGAAAGAACGTTCCAGAAAAACCTGGTCTTGATAAGCCCCGCCTGTTCAAGCCTTCTTCCCACGGCGTAGGAACTTTCCCCTTCTTTTACTTCGACAAGGGCGCTTTTCGCGCCGGGAAGCCCATCGTACTCAAACGTGACGCCCTGATCCCGGACGGGGTTTTCCGGGGAAAATCCCGCCTGGGTTTTGGGGGGGGCGTTCGCGTAGAAAAACAGCGCCGAAACCCCCAGGGCCAGCAGCAGGATCCCCGCGACAACCGAGCTTGTTACAGCCAGAAGGAGCCGCAGTCCGGCGGGCAGGTGTTTTTTCGGACGCTTCATCGAATTACCGCCTTCCGGTCCGTCGTACGAAAAACCTCCGTTGGGGTTTCGGGTTCTTTGGAGTTTTTCAGGCATTTCTCTATCTCGTTTATGGGAAGATGCGCGTAGAGAACCTTTTCCATCTTGATAAGGACCGCCCGTTCGTCTTTTTTCAAGACGGCTTCAACGTGTTTTAGGCGGGAAAAAATGGCAAGCAGTTCGTTAAGGGTAAAAAAGGCCCCTTCCTGATCCGCCATTACAGCTCAAGCTCCATTCCTTCCATTGCCAGGGAAATTTCGATGCCTTTTATTCCCATGCGTTCCGCATACCAGCGGGCCGACTGGAGTATGTTGAGAAGCTTCCTGTCGTCGTAGGTCGGATCATGATGAAAGAGGATAAGCCGCTTTATGCCCCAATTTGCCGCAAAGTCAACCGCCAGACTGAAGGCGCTGTGTCCCCAGTTGTATTTTTCAATCGCCTCTCCCAGGGTATACTGGGAATCAAGGACAATAAGATCGATATTCTCGAAATAGCCGGTATTTTCCTCTATTTTCTGGAAATCGTTGGCCGAAAGCTCCGTATCGGTGGCGTAAATAAAGCTGCGATTCCCCTCCCTGACTTTATACGAATACGAATCGCCGGGATGGTTCATTTTTTTATAGGTAATTTCAACAGGGCCTATGTTTACCGGCCCGGAAAGAATATGAAAGTCCTTTTTTGAACCCATGGATTCCATGTGTACCGGAAAATACGGGGAAGTCATCTGCCCGTGCAGGGCCGTTTCGAGGTTTTCCATCGGGGAATAAAAATCAACCGTTACCGCGGGATTGTAGGCCGGATTAAAAAAAGGCAGCCCCTGGAGGTGATCCCAGTGGAAATGGGAAAAGAAAATGTGGTATTTTTCAGTTTTTTGCTTTTCCTGGGTCTCCGCGATGCCGTATTCCCTAAGGCCCGATCCCGCGTCGAATACAATACTGTCTTTAAGCGAATCTACGGCTACGGTAACGCAGGGCGAATTCCCCCCTACGGTTCCGAACAGCCAGGGCGGAAGGTCCGCGAGAAACCGTTCCCGGCTTTCAGGTGACTGTATGTCTTCCGGCGTCAGGCGTTCCAAAATGGCCGAGATTTTGCTTTGTATCTGGGAAGGAAGCTGCGGAGCCGGCAGGGATCCGCGTACCCCCCAAAAATGAATACGCACTATGCTTCCCTTTCCATTATCGGCTCTTCCCGCCGTTTTCCAAGGTACGCCTCAATTTCGTCCGGGCCGTGGAACGTTCCGCGATCTTTTCCGGGACAATCCAGGCCTTTCCAGACCGCTTCCGAGCGCATAATCGAGTCCCAAAACGGAAACGATCTGCATTGAAGGGGACGGCGCTCGTAGACCTTACAGCCCCCGTCCCAGAAAACGCAGTCGAAATTTGCCTTTTCTTTAAGCGAAAGCCGCGACACTTCCCCGGAAACGGGATCCGGCGCTAGAACCCAGCGGCAAAAGGTTTCCACAAATGCAGTATACTCCATTTTTAGTTTTTCCGCTAGGAGTTCGGTGTCTTTACGGGACAAAAAGACAAAACCGCTTTCATGACGGCAGCATGAAGAGCAGCGGGTACAGGAAAAACGCAGCCCTTGGGCATAAAAAGGCTTTTTGTTCATGTTTTTTTTGATCTCTTTTTTAATATACACAAGAGTTTTGAATTTGTCAGCCCGGCGGTCTATTGGACAATTGCGCGTTTTTAGTTTATTATCTGTAAGGCGCCTCTAAAAACCTGTTGGGTTTTCGGTACCCTTGGAGTTTCTCAGTTTAAATCCTTATTGTAAGAGGCAAGAACTTGCGAAACGTCCTTAGTTTAAAGTATACCTCTAAAAAATAAGAATTTTTTAGAGGTTCCCGGTATTAAGGAGTTTATATGACCAATGCAGAAAGACAGGCAAAATACCTTGCTTTACACCGCGATGAAGTAAATGAAAAACGCCGTGAACGCTATCAATCCCTCATTGCTGAGCAAAAATGTCCCCGATGCGGAAGATCCGTAAAAGCAAAAGTCAATAAAGGTCATAAACTATGCAGAATTTGTCTGCAAAATGCCAAAGCGTACAGGGAGCAATAATTTTCCCCGCCTGACGGATACGGACGCTTCACCGTCAGGCAAGCAGTGCCAGAAACTGTTCCTCGTTGATAATCGGAATCCCCAGTTCTCTGGCTTTTTTGTTTTTGGCCGAACCGGATTCGGTATCGTTGGTTACCAGGTAGCTTAAACCTTTTACCACGGAGGATTTTGCCGAAGCTCCCAGGGCCTTTATTTTTTCTTCCGCGGCGCTTCGCTTCATCGTTTTGAGTTCTCCGGTAAAACAAAAACTCAGGCCCCGCAGCTTTTGGGTTTCCTCGGGAGGAGGCGGCGCTATGCTGATAACGCCTGACGAAAGAACCCTGTCCATTTCTTCCTTTGCGTCTTTCAGGCCCTGAACGATGGTTTCGGCGGTTATATCGCCTATGCCCCACAACGCGGCAAGATCCGGCGCCGCGGCGGCCCGGAGTTTTTCAAGCGTGTCGCGGCCGGAAGAGACAACCCGCTCCATGATCAGCTCCCCTACTCCTTCAAAATCAAAGCCCGCGACAAAGCCCGCCAGCGACATTTCGCGGGGCGTCCTGATATGCCGTATCACTTTTTCCGCCGACTGTTTTCCCATACGATCGTATTCGGCAAGCTCTTCGGCGGTAAGCGTGTAGAGGTCGGAAATGTTCATGACCCGCTTTTTGTCAAAAAGCTGGCGCAGAAGCTTGTCCCCCAATTCGCGTATGTCAAGAACATCAATCCATTTTTCAAGACGGTGGTGGAGTTTTTTCGGGCATTCCCCGTTCGGGCAAAAAAGCCGCGTCCCCTCGTCCTTTAGCGCCGCGCCGCAGGTTCCGCAGTTTTCGGGAAACGTTATCTCCGTTTCGCTTTCTTCCGGGAGGGCCCCGGCCGGAGCAAGCCCTTCGATTTTGGGGATGATTTCGCCCCGCTTGACAACCGAAACAGCCTTGCCGATTTTAAGGCCCATCGCCCGGATCATGTCGGGGTTGTTGAGATTTGCCCGCTGAACCGTCGTACCGGCCAGCCGTACCGGATCGATTATCCCGATGGGGGTATAGGTCGTCCCGGATTCGCTCCACTCCACCGTTCTTAGTATGCTGAACGCCGTTTCAAGTTCGAACTTGAACGCAATCTGGCGTTCGGGACGCGCCCTGCGGAGATCGGCCATGTCTATGGTTTTGTCTTTTATCACAAGCCCGTCTATGTCAAACGGAAGCCTGTCCCTCCCCGCGGCGACTTTTTCCCGGTACGCGATAATTTCTTCCGGCCCGGACATTTCCTTCGTGCCGGTAACGCCAAAGCCCTGTTTGGCAAGCCAGGAGATTTTGACGGCTTCGTCGGCGAAAAAGCCGTCGTCCCCCGGAGCGGAAGCGTCGTAGACAATAACGGAAAGGTCTTCGCTTCCTTCCCCGTCTTTTCGCCGCATAAGGCCGTTGGCGGCGTTCCGGCAGTTTGCCTTGTCCCGGTATTTTTTTTCCCAGACCTCGTGGGTCATTATCACTTCCCCGCGAACGCCGCCCGAAAACGCGGCGTCTATTTTCGGGACAACCCCTTTCATCCGTCTCGCATTAGGCGTAATTTCGTCGCCCATAACGCCGTCTCCCCTGGTTACCGCTCTGGCGAGGATCCCTTTGTCGTACTGGAGTTCAAGGCTTGCCCCGTCAAGTTTGTACTGAACCACAAAGCCGCCGAAATCGTCGTAGACGGATATTTTTTCCGCCCACTGCCGGAATTCCTCCGGGTTTGCCGCCTTTTCCTGGCTTCCCATCGGAATAAGGTGTTTTGCCTTGGGAAAGCCGTCGGTACTGTCCGCGCCGACCTTCGCGAGTACCGGACTTTTCGGATTAAGGGATTTTAACTCGTCCCATAAAAGATCAAACTCGGCGTCGGAAATTTCCGCTTCGCCGTTGTAATACGATTTTTGGTACGAAACAATGAGCCTTTCAAGCGCGCTTATGCGCCCGTTTTTGTCCTGTTCCATCTTTTCCCCCCTTTCTTTTTTGGCGACCGTCCGGTCAAGGTACCAGGCTCAGATACGATTCAAAATGTGGATAAGGAGACAAAGTGAAAAAAGATTATTTAACCGCAAAGTCAAAGAAGTCGAAAAAGAGGTCGTTATGCATAATTCCTTCCTTTTTTGACTTTTTCGACTTCGCGGTTCATTTCTTAAATTCTTCATACATCCACAATTTCATCGCTGTCGGTCCACTGGTCGGGTTTGAAACCGTCGATTTTACAAAATATAATTCCCGTATCGGATGATTTTTATCAAGCCCCTTTTTTTCAAATTTGGTTACCGGTCTCCAGTCCCGGCGCGGGGCAAAACCGCCGCCATAGGGATTTTCCAGGCCCTCCGTCGCGCCAAGCTCGGCCAGGGCAAAATCCCCGTAATCCGGCCAGTCGGTTACCATGTACAGGTAGCCGCGGGACCTGAGCCGGGACGCCAAAAGCCCGGTAAAGGGCCGCTTTACAAGGCGCCGTTTATGGTGCCGTTTTTTCGGCCAGGGGTCGGGAAAAAAGATATGAACGGCGGCAAAACTTTCGGGGCCCGCCATGTTTTCGAGAACCTCAACCGCGTCGTGTTCAATGATCCGTATGTTCCGTAAATTACGGTTTTCAATTTCCCACAGAAGTTTTCCGACCCCGGCCCGGAATACCTCAACGCCAAGGTAGTTGTTTTCCGGATGTCGGGAGGCTATTTCGGCGGTGGCAAAACCCATGCCGAAACCTATTTCAAGAGTTACCGGTCTTTGGTTCCCAAAGTACCGGCCAAAGTCCGTAAGCTCAGGCGAATAGGGTATAAGGAAATTTTCTTTTCCATTCTTATAAGACCGGATCTGGGCGCGGCTCATTCTCCCCGAGCGCAGAACAAAACTTTTTATCATCCGCCCGCTCGTGATCCGGCTGAGACAGATTCAAACATAACCTTATCCTGTAAACAAAGGTCTACTCTGCGGGCTTGACTAAAACAAAGTACGAATACTGTCAATACCCCAGCCGGCGCCGCCGGAGTTTTTGGCAGACACACCCGCGAAAAAGTAGCGCGGGGTGGCCGCAAAAACCGCTCCGGACTTGTTCCGGGCCGGTTTTTTGCGGATAGGCCCCCAATTTTTTTTGTGTGTCTGCCGCGATAATCAGCGGCGCCGGCATGGTTGTGGATATAGACTTTTTTGTCGTTTGTTTTGGACAAGACATTAATCATTTAGGGGAACCACGTCGGTAAACGCCGAAACCGACTGTTCCGGATCGCGGGCCCACAGGGCGACGGAACGGGCCTGGGAAGGAAGCCCGAGGGCGCTTATCTCCCCTTCCGGGGACGGCGGATCGACAGAGATAAGGTAGGAACCTTCGTCGTCATAGACGACAAGGTCCTGCCGCGGATAGGCGGATTCTATCCAGTACCGGCCTCCGGTTATCGAAAAAGCCGGAAAAGGCCTGGTTTCGGAAGCGTCAAACGCAAGAAGCTTTTCCGCCTTTTCCCCTCCCTTGTCCGTTAGCACCGCCCGGTACTGGCCCCGGGGAAGGCTGCTTCCGTCTTCCATGGCGATTGCCCTGCTTCCAATCCAGATCTGCCCGTTTACCGATTGGCGTATCCAATCATCGCTGGTAAGACGCCAGGAAAGTCCTTCCCAGTCATGGTAGAGTCGCAGCTCTTCCAGATCCTCAATGCCGTCGCCGTCGGAAGGCAGGACAAAAAAAGAAAACCGTTCAACCGGATTTCCCCCGTTTTCATAATACACCAGTTCGAGGCTTCCGTATTTGATTTCCGGCTCGGACTGCGAGCAGGAAACACAGAAAAAGAAAACAGCCGCCAAAGACAGGCATAAGAAGCGCATCCGCATCATATTCTTATCCATCATATTCTTATCCTAAAATCCGAATGAAAGAGTTGTCATTGTAACATCCGAAAGCGGAATCTGGTTTACCATGGATTCAAATTTGATTCCGACCTTTTCGCACGCTTCGTCAAGATACGAAAGATAGTACATTCCAAGCTCAAGATCGTTTCCGTTCGCAAGCAGTTTGTTGTAGTATTCCGTCAGGCTGTTTCTGGTTATATCCGCCGATTTGGTCGCCTCAAAACTGTCGCGCATTTCCCTGTAGTTTATTTCCCTGTCGTACAAAACCACCTGGAGCCTGCCCCTTGTT
>JAIROH010000244.1 GCA_031257595.1 Treponema sp.
GAACATTGTCCCTGTCCGGCAGTTAAAAGGAGCCCCTCGTAAATGGAATTATTTCAACAAATACAAATGCAACCAAAAACCCAGTTTCTGAGACCCCCTTAAGTTTATGATGTTGTGCCAGGCACCCCTGCGTTTCCCCCCTGGTCGTCACGGCCCCGGGCCATACTGCCGCCGCTCAATTACAACATCGTTTTTTATCTTGATGCCGGTTATGGCGCCGCCCCGCCGTACAATAGCGAAAACGCTGACAGGCCGGTCAGACGATAATTCCACGTTAACGCGGTTGTTTTTCTCATTAATGGACCCTTCTCCCAGATACCTGACCTCTACTGCCGTGTCCGTCACGGACAGTATTTCATAATAGGAAGCCAAACTGGTAATCCGGTAATTGGGATCCGAACCGATTACCATGAGTTTCCCGCTGACGCTTATCGTGTCCCAATGGAGGGTCTTCGCGCCCCGGTCCAATCTTTCTCTGGTTTCTGTTACATATCTCCTGCCGAACGCGGTTTCCTGCCAATAACCGCTGCGCTCCTCAACCCGTCTATCAGGTTCCTGGGTCTCATAGGTACGGATATACCAGCCTTCCAGGGGAGTCTTGGGCGCGTCCCGTAACGGGGCCAGCCCCAGCCGCGCGTTCAATTCCGCCACCAGTTTCAGCCCTCTCTCCGCGCTCTCCTCCGCTTCCCGCTGCCGCTCCTCCCGTTCCTTTTGACCTTCTTCCCACTTCCGGGCCTCTATTTCCGCCTGGGCGATACGCTGTTCGTTTTCATATTTTGCGCTTAACGAGGCAAGGGTTACCGGCCCGGCGGGGGTATCGGCGCTTCTCAGCGGGTCCTTCCCGTACCCGGCAAAGAAGTTCCAGGAGAAGGCGTTGGGCGCCATGGAAAGTACCGTGGGGTTGGAAACAAGAAGGCGCTCAATTTTGTTACCATAAAAGGCCTCATATCCTATAAAGGTAACGCTGTCCGGTATAACCAGTTCCGTTAAAGCGCAGCTGCGGAAGGCGCCGCCTCCTATCTTGGTCAAACCCTGCGGCAGTTTAATCCGTGAAAGATTTTCATTCATGCAAAACGCGGAACCTTCTATGGTGACCAGTGTCTCCGGCAGCCTGACGCGGGATAATTTTTTGTTGCCATAAAACGCGGATTTTTCAATAACGCGCACGCCGTCGGGGATATAGACGCTCCGCAGGGAGGCCCGCCGATACCCTCCTCTTATCAAGTCATTAGTGAGAACTTTACTACTTGTAAAAGCCCTGGTGCCGATAACCGTTACGGGGAGGCCGTCTATGGTTTGGGGGATTACCACGTCGGCGGAACGCCCCACGTAGGCGACAATGGTTACCTCGCCGTCTTTGACTTCCGTTATAAAGTACTTCGCGTCGGTGGGCTTTTCGCCAAAACTATCGCCCGAAGCCGGCGTCCCGGCGCACCCCGCTAGCGCCAGCGCCGCCGCGATAAGAACCAACATCATCATCTTCATCGTTTTCATACAAACACTCCCTGTAAACATAGTTTCTTAGGCGCCACGGACGGCGCCCATACAATCTTTCCTTCTCCCTATTGCGTTATCTCCCGCGCCTGCCTTAGGAAATTCATAGCGTCTTCGGCAAATCTCCGCTCGTCTTCCTTCTCCTTCTGTTCCCGCCGTTCCTGGTCAAGCCTCGCCACTTCCCGCCGTTTTGCCGTATAAGTGTCCAGGATGCTTTGTACCTTCTCGTTGGGGGCTTTTATTTTTGCAAGGTCTTCTACTCTGAACCCATATAAATCGATATACGCCAGATTAGCCGGCAGAATAAGTTCACTATAGTCCTCCAGGTGAAGAGGGGTGAAATTCAGTGGTTGACTAATACCGATAACCGGCAGTCCGTTTATCGTATCGGGAATGACCACTGTCGTACTGTGATTTTCGGACACGCCCCTGATAGAGACAAGAACCAGGTGAGAGCCGGGAGTATAACTGTATAGAGCCGCTATGTCATGTTTATCGCTCGTATAGGCGATGACGGTTTCGACCGAGGGCGGTATGACAAAAGGCTCGTCCAGGGGATTGTCCGCAAAGGCGTTTGCCCCCAGGATTTTAACCCACGCCGGGACCGAAACGGAGGTAAGCCGGTTTCCCGCAAAGGCCCGATCTCCGATTTGGGTAATAATCTCCGAAAAAACAAGCCCGCTTATACAGTTGTTTTCAAACGCGCTGTTTCCAATATATGTTTTCCAGTGACGCATTTCGGGAAACACAAGTTCGCTTATCTCGTTGTCCGCAAACGCAAAGTCCTCAATATGGGGAAACATGCTATCGCTCGCTTTTTGCGAGGTGCGGAACACTACCGTGGTCAACTTGTTACCGCGAAACGCGTTGGCATAAATATTTAACACCGAATTGGGAATACTTACCGCGATCAGTTCCTTTCCCCTAAACGCGTCGCCGGCAATATCCTTAACCGGTCTGCCGCTGATCTTGTCGGGGATACCGACTATTTTTGACGCGCCTTTGTATCCGGTTATACTGATGCCGTTGCTCATCCTGTACTTTTCATACTCAAAATCCCCCGCCCTGCTTACCGGGATAAGCGGTTTGCCGTTTTCATCCCGTTTAAGCGTTTCCGCTTCGCCCGGGGCGGGGCCGGACGCGCAGCCTGAAACAACGGCCAGCGCCGCCGCGATAAGAACCAACATCATCGTTTTCATTGTTTTCATACAAACGCTCCTTGTAAACATAATTTCTTAGCCATAAAGAAAAGGGTCCACAGATTACACCTCGTGAGACACCCTTGCCTTTGGCTAACGCTTCCTACTACCAAGCGCGTAGCGGACTTTCGCCACCCAGTTACTCCCCACGTCGGGCGCACATCAAATCATCCTGTCCGCCAACGGCAGACAGGATAAGCGCCTGAGTTACCGGCCCCCGCTGCACCGCGCCGACCTTCCGGTTCCCGCGGCGGCAGCAGACGAAAGCCGTCATACCCGCCTCCTCGGCGTCAAAGACAACGGATCCCTCTTCCTGAGCTGCGTCGGCGGAGTAGACGTTATATGGGGCAGGACGGCAATTTAAAGGGAAATCTGCGCTATATAGGCGTGTGTATGCGATGGGGGGGGGGGGGGGTAAGAGGATAATTATTCAGTACCATGGCGGGTTTTACCGCTCTTGTTACCGTCATAGTCTACGTTACCACAGGTTTGCAGAGAAGTCAAGTCTTTTTTGCAAAAAGGTGCCCGGCATTGCAGTGTAGAGTTGACCCCGGCCGCTAAAAAGTATATTGTTACATCGTGGCTGCTTCGGGTAAAAAGAAAAAAAGTTCCGGTTTTGGCTGGCTTTTGTTTTGGCTGGCGTTTTTAATCGGCGTTACCCTTCTTTTTGTCGTAAACCGGGAGAAAATACAGAATAGTCTTTCCATCCTGAAAGATCTTGTCGCCGACCCGGAAGCCAGGCCCGGTGTTCCCGGCTCCGATGTGTCCGCGGCGGATACGGACGAAACGGACGCCGCTTCCGGCGTGGCTGTGGACCGGCCCGCCGTGGAGCCTCCGGCTGCGGCCGTAGAGCCGGCCCCGCCGCCTTTGCCGGATACGCCTTCGGCCCCGCCTGCCGTACAACCCCAGGCCGCGCCGCCCGCCGTGCAGCCGGGGACGGTAAAACGGCAGGTATACCTGATACGGCTTGATAACGACGGGGGCCTTGTCGCCGCAAAGGTGGAGCGCAGCCTGCCTTCCGGCGATTCACCGATGCGGGATGCCCTGGAAGCGGTTATACGGGGGCCTTCCGCCGATGAGGCAAAACGGAATCTTCTTTCACTGATACCGGAAAACGTTACGATTCTGGGCGCCACAGTCCGGGGCAGTACGGCGTACATCGACTTTAGCGAAGACTTTCTTTTTAATACCTATGGCATAGAAGGTTACGCCGGTCAGCTTAGACAGGTGGTGTGGACCGCGACCGAGTTTGGCAATGTTAAAGATGTGCAGATACTTATTGAAGGCAAGCGCCTGGATTACCTGGGTGAAGGCATCTGGATCGGCAGCCCGCTCAGCCGGGATTCACTGTAGGACAAAAGCGTACTAAACATTTATCCGCCGTATGCCCAGCGCCCTTCCGGTTTCGCCGTCAATTTCGGCGACAACGCCCTGAACGGCGCAGTCCTGTTCCGAATCGGGCCTGGCACATTCCATCCGATAGGCAATTTGGCTTTTGGCGCGGTTAATGCAGATGCCGGCGTCCATACCGATTACCCCGTTCATCGCGCCTGTCATACCGAGGTCGGTGATGTAAGCCGTTCCTCCGGGCAGTATCCGTTCGTCGGCGGTTTGTACGTGGGTATGGGTTCCGGCAACAACGCTTACCCTGCCGTCCAGGTAATAACCAAGGGCTTCTTTTTCGTCGGTTGATTCGGCGTGAAAGTCCACAATTACGACGCGCGGGTTTTCCGCAGCGGCTTCTTTATCCCGTCCGGCAGACTCCGCGAGTATCCTGTCGAAGCAGCGAAAAGGACAGTCAATGGCGGTCATACGTTTGCGGCCCTGGAGATTGATAACCAGAAACGGAATCCGTTTTCCGGTGGAACCATCCCCGGCGGGAATGGTTCCGGCAGGGGATTCAGAAACGGGTTTTTCCAGCGCGAGCCAGCCCCTCCCCGGAACAGTCAAGAGCGCTGCCGGTTCCGAGGGGCTGTTTGCCGAGGGACCGTTACCGGATACCGATACCGGACCGCTCTCGGGGGAGTCGTCCGCCGCAGGGCCGCTTTCGGGAGGATTGGCCGGGAAAGAGAAGCCGCCGGGAAGGCGATCCGGATAATTGGCGGGCCGCAGCACCGCTTTGCCGCTTTCAAGAACGGGCCAAAACTCCCGCTTTTCCCAGACGTGATTACCGCTTGTAACCACATCCGCGCCGGCGGCGAATATCCGGTTAAGGCTTTCTTCGGTAAGGCCGAAGCCGCCGGCGGCGTTTTCGCCGTTAACGGTAACCAGGAGCGGGCGATATTCCGCCCTAAGGACGGGCAGGCGCTTCTCCAGGACTTCCAGGCCCGGATCGCCCACCACGTCGCCAATCATGATTACGCGGATAACTGCCACGACGTTAACGGGCGTATTCGGTAATCCGCGTTTCCCGTATAATCGTAACCTTGATTCGGCCGGGATAACGGAGATCGTTTTCGATCTTTTTGGCGATGTCTTTGGCAAGCCCCTTGGACTCATCGTCGTTAACAACGTCGTTGTTAACCAGGATCCGCAGTTCCCGGCCCGCCTGGATCGCGTAGGCTTTGTCAACGCCGGTAAAGCCCGTGGCGATATTCTCCAGGTTTTCAAGACGCTTAATGTAGTTGTCCAGGGTTTCCCGCCTGGCTCCCGGCCGGGCCGCGCTGATCGCGTCGGCTATCTGCACCAGTACGGATTCAATGCAGGTAGGCTCCATGTCGTTGTGGTGGCTCCCGATGGCGTTGATTACCCTGGGGTCTTCCCCCATCTTGCGGGCCATGTCCATGCCGATTTCGGCGTGGTTCAGATCCGAGTCGGATTCGGCGCCCTTGCCAATGTCGTGGAGCAGGGCGGCGCGCTTCGCAAGCTCCCGGTTTACCCCCAGCTCCGCCGCCAGGATGCCGGCTATGATCGCCACTTCCCTGGAATGGTACAATACGTTCTGGCCGTAGCTTGTCCTGAAATAGAGCCGGCCAAGGGCGCGAATCGCCTCCTGGCTGATGTTGTGGATACCCAGGTCAAACAGAACCTTTTCGCCTTCCTCAAAGATCTTTTGGGATATTTCCTTGCTGACCTTGGCGACCACTTCCTCAATCCGCGCGGGATGGATGCGGCCGTCAACAATAAGCTTTTCAAGACTTGACTTGGCAATCTCCCGCCGTACCGGATCAAAACAGGAAATAACGACCGCTTCCGGGGTATCGTCTATGATAATGTCCACCCCGGTAAGGGTTTCCAGGGTACGGATGTTCCGGCCTTCGCGGCCGATAATCCGCCCTTTCATCTCGTCATTGGGAAGTGTTACCGTGGCGACCGTTACGTCCCCGGTAACCTCCGTGGCGACCCGCTGAATCGTCGTAACAAGAATATCTCTGGCCTTTTTTTCCGCCGAAAGATTGGCCTCCTGTTCAATCTTGTTGATCAGGGCCTGAGCGTCATGTTTTGCGTCATTTTCCAAATCGGCGATAATAAGGGCCTTGGCCTCGTCAACCGTAAGCCCCGAAACCCGCTCAAGCTCTTTGCGGTAGCGTTCTTCTTCCTGATCCAGCTCCGCTTCCCGTTCCTGTAACAGCCGTCCTTTTTCAATGTACTGCTGTTCAATCCGCTCAATCTGACTTGTCTTTTTCTCTAGTGTTTCTTCCTTCTGCAACACACGGCGTTCATACCGCTGCAGTTCGGCCCTGCGTTCCCGAGTTTCCCTCTCCTGCTGGTTACGTTCACGAATAACTTGTTCTTTTGCCTCAAGAAGTATCTCCTTCTTTTTAGCTTCAGCTTCTTTTATCGCATCCTGTTTTATGCGTTCGGCGCGCTGCTCCGACGCTGTAAGTTGGAATCTGGCGTATAACCATCTAATTGTCCAGCCTAAGGTTAACCCGGCAAGAGGGAGGATTACATAAAAAATCCACATTATGCCGCCCCTTACCGTTGTTAATAAAGTCTTCTTACTATAAAACTAACGTGTGGTTTTGTCAACCTCAAAAAACATCTGTGATTTGTATAAAAATGACCAATGCGGTGTATCAAAATGACACGCCTTCAACGACATTTGATTTTGTCAGAATACTAGTGTTCCGTCTTATACAGATCGCATATAGACCGTATTTAGCAGATAAAAGTTTACTCTTATAGTTTTGACTAAATTAAAGGACGAATGTTGTCTTTAGTTCGCGTCGCCGGAGGTTTTGGCAGGCACACCTACAAAAAAGTATCGCGGGGTGGCCGCAAAAACCCGCCCCGGGCCTGTCCCGGGGCGGGTTTTTGCGGACAGGC
>JAIROH010000280.1 GCA_031257595.1 Treponema sp.
CCATACCCAAGAACCCGCCTTTCCTCCCCCGCGAGCCGGCGAGTGGGTTTTTCTGGAACAACAATGCGTCCAACTGCGCGGTTGCCAACCGGAACAACGACAACCCTGACAACAGGAACGACAATCTGGGGTTCCGTGTGGCCTGCCTTTGAATTCCGCGGAACGGAGACGTAAGTCTTTGTGAGCAAAGCGGCCTTTTTTGCGGAACAGAGCGGTTTCCGACGGCCTGTTATACCGGCCGCGAAAAACGAGTAACGCCTTTATGCCGGTACTGACCGGAGAGCCGGGCGGGAAGGCTTAAAGGCGTTTTTCACTCTAAATTGGTGTCAGTCACCATTTTTTGTCCGGAACACCAGAAAGAGGAGATTGGCGGCTTGACAGGCGGATTGCGGTTTCTTGACAAAATAAAACATAAATGGTAGATTCTACCAATAACAGGGCAACGCTGATTAGCCAACGTAGTTGGTCGCCAACTATGTTGGCGAAGCCACACGTTAATCAGCGTTGCCCTGAGGGCGGTTAGCTCAGTTGGTGAGAGCACTAGCTTGACATGCTAGGGGTCGTGGGTTCAAGTCCCCCATCGCCCATATGGCAAAATATTTTGCCCTTTCGTTTCTTTTTTTTGTCCTTTCGGTTCCCGTTTTTGCGCAGGCGGGTCTTACTATAACCATAGAGGAAGAAAACGGAAAGATTACCATTACCAGGTGCAGGGGAACCGTTAAAGAACTGGTGATCCCCGAAACGATCAACAATATACCCGTAACCGCGATAGGCGATTATGCTTTTTCAAAAAAAGAAATTGCCAGCGTGGTTATTCCCGATACGGTTACCTCCATAGGAAACGGCGCTTTCGCGGAGAACAATATTACCGAACTGGTAATCGGTGACAATGTGACGAACATCGGCCGGGGCGCCTTTGCCGGTAACCGGCTGACCAGGGTTGTTATCGGCCGGGGTCTTACGGCCATTCCCCGCGGCTGCTTTCAGGTTAATTTTCTCAGTTCCGTTGAAATCCCCGGTACGGTTCAGACCATAGAAGATTACGCTTTCTACAACAACCGCCTTACCGGCATTACCATACCCCAGAGCGTAACGGAGATAGGGGAAGGCGCTTTTTCCAACAACCGCATGACGGTTCTCGCAATCGACAGCGGCGTCAAAAAAATAGGCGATGGGGCGTTTTACAACAACGAGCTTGAAAACATCACGATACCCGCCGGTATTGACGAACTTGGAAAGAGGGTTTTTAACAACAAACCGAAAACCGGCGCGCTGCGTTCCAGGATCAACTATTTGGACAGTCATGAAAATCTGGTTTTTTCCACAGACAGCGGTTTCGACGCGTACTTTGAATCACAGGACAGAAAACCAGGCGTCTATGTATACGCGGACGGCGCCTGGTCCGTGAAATAGCCCCGATGAACCGGCAATACCGGAACTCTCCGGAGTTTTGGGATTGGCTCTGCCGTTTACCGTTTTTTAAATTTTGAGGCTCTTTCAAAACTTCAGCTTTGAGAGAGCAACCACTAAAAAAAGCAGTTTTGTAGGCCGTAGGCCGAAAAACTGCAAGAGCTTCGGCAAAACCAACCGGGTTTTGCAAGAAGCTCTTTTTACAGGAGTAATCAGCTGTATGATTGTAATGAAATTCGGCGGAACTTCGGTGGCCGACGCTGAACGTATCCGCAACGTAACGGAAATCGTCCGCTCCCAGGAGAAGCGCAAGCCTGTTCTTGTACTTTCCGCGATGGGCGACACGACCGATTATATTCTTGAGGCGGCAGGGGATGCCCTGAAAAAAGGGTTCGTTTCCATCGAAAAAATAGAAGAGATCCACCTTAAAGCCGTTTCGGATTTGGATCTGGGGCCTGTCCTTAAAAAAGATCTTAAGACCCTTTTTTGGGACATGGGCAGCCTGCTTACCGGGATCTCCCTTACCAGGGAATTGACCGGCAGAACCAAAGACTGTCTGGTGTCCTTTGGGGAGCGGCTTTCGGTGCGTATCGCCGCCGCTTATTTAAGAAACCAGAAGATCAAGGCCCAGGCCATTGACGCCTGGGACGTGGGTTTTGTTTCCGACTCGAATTTCGGCCAGGCGGAATTACGGAACGAAAGCTTTGTCCGCATCGCCTCTTCCCTGCTTACCGTTATAGCGGAAGGCATTACCCCGGTCATTACCGGCTTTATCGCAAAGGACGAAAGCGGCAACATTACCACGCTGGGCCGCGGCGGATCGGATCTTACCGCTACGGTGATTGCCGCTGCATGCAAGGCGGAGGAAGTCCAGGTCTGGAAAGACGTGGACGGCATACTTACCGCCGATCCGAAAATCGTTCCCGATGCCCGGCCCGTGGAAAAAATAAACTACGAAGAAGCGGCGGAGCTTGCGTATTTTGGCGCCCAGGTACTGCATCCCAGGGCGATGCAGCCGTGTATGAAAAGCGGTACGCCGGTACTTGTGAAAAATTCCTACAATCCGAAAGCGCCGGGCACCCGCATAGAAATGAACGGCGGCAAGGAACCTTCGCTTATCAGGGCGATCACCAGCCGGAAAAACATCACCCTGGTGGATCTGGTTTCGACCTACATGCTTGGCCAGCCGGGATATCTTGCCAAATTGTTTTCTGAATTTGCCGCCGCCGGCATTTCGGTGGATATGGTCGCCACGAGCGAGGTTTCCGTGTCTTTGACCCTCGACGCCGTGTACGATCTGGGAGCGGTGAAGCGCGAGCTTTCCCGCATCGCCGCGGTGGACGTAAAAACAAACAAGGCCATCGTCACGATCGTCGGAGACGTGCGGCGTTCTTCGGAGATACTGGAACAGGTGTTCGGCGTCTGCCGGGATATGGGCGTTCAGGTACAGATGGTCTCCCAGGGGGCGAGCAAGGTGAACATCAGCTTTATCGTAAATGACGAAGAGGCCCCGGAACTGGTCAAGGCCCTGCACCGGCATTTTTTCGGAGGGAAAACCGGCGGTAAGCCCAATGGGAAAACCGGCGGTAAGCCCGGTGACAAGACAAAAAAGGGCGGAAAAGGTTCCGCCAAAGGGGTGGACGCATGAAGGCCGGATTAATCGGATACGGAAAGATGGGAAAGATACTGGAAAACACGCTGCGCGAACGGGGGCACGAAATTGTTTCGGTAACCGATCCGTTTGAGAGCTGCGGAATTCCTTCGGCCCCGGAAAAAGCGGACGTGCTTGTTGAGTTTACCCGGCCCGATACGGCGCTTGACAACATCAGGCTTGCCGCATCGCTGGGCAAACCTGTCGTGGTCGGAACCACGGGCTGGCATGAGAAGCTTGCCGAAGCTTCCGCCGCCGTGGAAGCAGGCGGCGTTTCCCTTTTGTGGGCGTCGAATTTTTCCCTGGGGGTCAACCTGTTTTACCGTATTGCCGCCTATGCCGCTTCCGTAATGGATCCCTTCGGCGAATACGACGTTGCCGGTTA
>JAIROH010000281.1 GCA_031257595.1 Treponema sp.
CAACATTCGTCCTTTAATTTAGCCAAAACTATAAGAGTAAACTTTATCTGTTGAATACGGTCTATATGCGATCTGTATAAGACGGAACACTAGCCCGCCCGTGGGCTTTTCCGCCGTATAACAGGCGCGGTACAAGATCACCGTCATACTCCATGGCATTACGGGAATGTACGCCCGGCGGATTTAACGTTCGGGGCGCCGCGCCGGCTACTTGCCCGCCGCCAAAGGCTCTTCCTCATCATCGGGCTTTTCCCCGGCGGCAGGACAATCCCCCAAGCCGTAGGCGTCGCAGCCGGCGCAGGATGCCGGGGAACAGGCAAGCCCGGCTGCGGAGTTGTCCTGCGGGGTATCCTGCGAAACGGCGAGAACCGGGGCAAAGCGGCGGCTCCGTTTTCCGGCTTTGTCGATAAGTCCGGAAAGGTCCCCCTTCCCGCGGAAACGGAGTACATTCACCATAAAGATATTGAGTTTGTTGACAATGTTCGGGGGGAGGAGGTTTCCGTCCACTTCCACCGACAGCGTGGGATAGTTCCGTTCCCTGGCCCAGGGGGTAAAGAGGCCTTCAATCACCCTGCCGATAAGGCAGGCAAACGGACTGATGTTTACAATGCCCGAATAACCTTTTTCCATCGCGGTAGCGGCGGCCCCGCTGGAAACGGCGATCTCCGAATTGAGTTCCAGGTTGACAAAATGTTCCTGGGTATTCTTCATAATCTCGTGCATGTCGTGGGGCGTTTCGGGGATAAGGCCCGTCGGCTCCAGAATGGAAAGGACTTTCTTTTCAACCGAATGTTTCCACCATTCTTCCAGAGCGAGTTTTTTCAGATCGATCCACGGCTTTGAAAAAATCCGCCTGCCCTTTTTCCTGAGCATGATAAGTTTTTTCAGGGCGTATTCCCGGACAAAGTCCAGATAGTGAATCCATTCGGCGATACCCGCCACCTTTACCACAATGCCCCGCTCGCTCATCAGATCGATAAGTTCCCCTACGGCAAAATCGTCCCTGCGGACATAGATTTCACCGACAATAAGAACCCTGGGGCATTCCGCCACGGTCTTTTTAAGGGGGATCTTCTTCACGTCTTCGGCGACTTTTTGAAGGCCCCGCCATATCTTTTTCGGTTCAAATTCCACGGTGTGCATCAGGATACGCCAGGACCGTTCATAATCCGCAATGGCCTTTTCGGGATCGGATGCCACAGCCTTGAGGGCCGTCTGTATGTCCTTGAGGTAATCGGCAAGAACAAAACCCCGCCACATCTCCTTGGCAAAGCCCGGCCCAAGTTCCCCGTAGGAATTGTCGGCGGACAGGATAAAAATCACGACGTTTTCAAGCCTAAGGTCCCGGAAAAGATTTTCGTAGTACACATAGTACTGGCCGGTACGACAGGGCCCCGTGGTAATCGGCACAAAAAGCAGGTAGAGTTCATCCTTGCGGTATCTGTCGCCGAAGAAAAACTGGAGGGCGCTGCCCAAAACAAGGTGGCTGGGAACACATTCCTTGCCCGACGCATGGGCCCTGGCTATCTGTATGGTTTTGTTAGTCGCCACAGGCAGGGGTTCGGCGTTGATCCCGATAGACCGTACCGAGGCGGCTAGATATTCGGTGGAAATCGCCCCCATGTTGGAAAGCAGTACCTTGACCCGGTCGTTTCCGACGATCGGAACTTTTTCACCGGTTTTTTCATTGTCGATCCGGAGATCGAAACCGGAAGAACCGGGGATTTTTTCGGCGACAAATTTCCAGCCGTTGCTGTACCGTTCGCCTTCAATCTCGTTCCGCTTGGCCCTGTAACCGTCGATAATGTCCAGAAACGCTTCGACGCGGGTATCCACACCGGCGTCGGCCGAGTGGGAATCCAGTTCCAGAACAAGGAAGGGTTTTTGCCCCATGATCCATTTGAGGTAATGAAGGATAAACGAGTCGGGCGCGCAGGAAAAATTCGTAATGTAGGTAACGTATACGTTATCTTCTTTTTTAAGGAGGGCCGCGGATTTTACATCCTGCTGTCCGTAGTACCAGTACATGTTGGGGAAGATCTTTTCATCGTCAAACGGAAGTATGTCGAACGGAATAACCGAATAGCCGCGGGTAACAAATTTCCTGGGGATGCCCATGTTGGCTTCCGGGGTAAACGCGTTGTAGGGCCTTCCCAAAAGGGCGATAACGGGCCGTCCCGCTTTGCGGGCTTCTTCCAGGGCTTCCCGTCCAAGCTTTTGCGACGCTTCAAAATAGGCCTGCTGTTTCGCCATCGCCGCCCTGAAAGCCGCCTTCGTTTCCGCTTCCCCTATCCCCAAAAGCGAAGTCATTTGGCTAAAGAGTTCCAGGGCCTTGTCTTCGCCGAACTTGAAACTTACCACCAGGGGAAGCCAGCGCTTTTTGTCTATGTCGGGAAAAGCCTTTTCAATATAGTACGGAAGACTCTGGGTGATGGGGCAAAAATTCGCGTGAACGGATTCTTCGTAACTCGGCATATCCCTGAAATGGGGAAGCAGTACATAGTCCGCGCCTTTGTCAAGGCAGTCCTGTACGGCTCCGTGGGCGATTTCGGCGGGAAAACAATATGTGGATTCGGCCCGCGCCACGCCGGCGTGGGCTACCTCGCTTGAAAGGAACGTCTTTATTCCCAGTTCGTGAAAGAACCACGCATACAGCGGATAAAGGGAATGAACGGAGAAACCCCGCGGAATGCCTACGACATAGTTTCGCCTGTAGTGACCCGCGGCTTCTGCCGCTGAAACTTCCGGGGCGAATTCCTCAAACAGCAATTTCTGCCGTTTTTCCACATAGTCGAAGACCGGCACGTCCCCGGCCGATATGTGTTTGCGCATATTGGTGTATTTGTTGCAGCGTCCGCCGAACATGTACTTGCGTCCGCCGCCAAGAGACAGCACCTGTATAGGGCAATAGTTGTCGCAGCTTTGGCATTTGAAAACCCGTTCGTAGACAATCTCCCGCGCGATAAGCTCGTCTATGTCGACGGTCTTTTCCTCAAGCAGGCCGTCGGCGTGTTTTCGTTTTGCCAAAAGAGCCACGCCGAAACAGCCCATAAGTTCAGGCGACGGCGGCACAAGAATTTCCTTGTCAAGAAGCATCGCGAAAGCCAGGGGAACGGCGACGTTTTTCGCCACCCCGCCCTGGAGGAAGATTTTACCGCCTATGGTACGGTTTCCCACAACCCGGTTCAGGTAGTTTGCCACAATCGAGCAGACAATGCCGGCGGTAATGTTTTCCTTGCTGGCCCCCTGCTGAACCGCCTTGCGGATATCGCTGTTGATAAAGGCCGAACAATGCTCGCCGAATTTTAGCGGGGCGTCGGCCCTGAGCGCCAGCGGGCCGATTTCCGGCGCGCTGTGGATCGAAAGATCGCCGGAAGCGCTTTCTTCAAGAAAAGAACCCGTCCCCGCGGAGCAGGCTTCGTTCATCGCATAATCTATCGGCACGCCGTTTTTAAGAAGCACGTACTTGGCATCCTGCCCGCCTATCTCAAAGATCGTTTCCACTTCCCCGTCAAAGTACGTGGTTCCAACGGAGTGGGCTATGATTTCGTTGTAAACCCCCGGCGTTTCAAGAAAAACGCCGAGTATTTCCCGGCTGGAACCGGTTGTGGAAACAAGCCGGATATCCACAGCCTTGCCGCCCGTGTCGGCGACGATCTTTTCCTGGATGATCCCAAGGCATTCCTTGAGGGCCTTGACCGGATCCCCGTGGGTACGGCCGTAGTGGCTTGCCACAACTTCGTCGGTTTCCATATCCACAAGGCAGGCCTTGGTGGTAGTCGATCCGCCGTCAACGCCGAGTATGTACGATCTATCCGCCCTGACCCTGCCGTCGGTTTTTTCAAAGAACCGTACCTTGTTCTTCCAGTCCCCAAGGGCGGACAGCGTACCGAAGCGGATCTCGTTCGGTTTAAGGAGTTTTTCCCCGGAAGGGAGCGGGCTTCCCGATTCCGGGGCCAGCGCCGCCGCCCCCAGCGCCTCGAAAACCGGCGCCGATTCGGGGATGATAAACTCAATCTCCGGGGCTTTTTCCCTGATAAACCTGATGATATGGCGGTTCAGCGTAATGCCGCCCGTCAGTACGACCCTGCCGGAACGGACCTTTGCCCGTTTAAGGAAGTCTATAACCTTGACGGCCATTACGTCGGAAAGTGAAAGAACGATGTCTTCCTTGGAAGCCTCCCGTTTGTTCAGCCTGTGGGTACAGTCGCTTTTCATAAACACCGAACAACGGGTGGAAAGCGGATACACGTTGGCCGTGTCGGGAACCCTGTCGATGTCGGCGAGGGTCATGTCCATGCGGGCAAGCTGCTGTTTAAGGAATTCGCCGGTGCCGCTGGCGCATTTGTTGCCGGAAAAGTTGTTGATGATTTTCCCGTTTTCGTCGAGCCGGTACACGACAAGGTCTTCCCCGCCCATGCTTACAACGGCGTCCGCCTTGACGGAAAGCGCCCGGAGCGCCGCTTCCACGCAAAGCGGCTCCAGGGTTCCCGCGGCGTCGAACATAAACCGGCCTTCGTTCCCCGTAACCAGGGCCGGCAGGCCGGGACTTATGTTTCCGTCGGCAAGGAGCTTTTTAACCGCCGCCGCGAAATCCCCTTCGTGGGGAACGGCGGCGCTCCAGACGCAGCGGACGCCGCCGGAAGGATCCTTTTCCGCCAGGGCCATTTTCAGGCTGGTGGAGCCGATATTAATACCCAAAGATTGCATAGTTTTTTCCTTAGTGCCCATATAATAACGAACCCGGCCCACGGTGACAACCTTTCCTGCTGGATTACCCACGGATACAGGGAAAGAGGCGGTTCATACCTACCCACCCTGGATTATTTGGGTTATTATTGACAACATCATTCCAGGGGCCGTGGCAGGGAGTCATTTTGCGGAACGGTAGACTCTGACATAATCGGCGAAAGAAAACACCGCCAGGGCCGCCGAAACGGCAAATACCGCCAGGGCCGCCGCCGATACAACGGTTCCAAGACGGCCGGCCGGGCCTATCCGCCGAATACTGACCGCAAGCAGCGCCAGGGCGCAGGCGCTTATATAGGCGACGGTTTTGACTTTCCCGGCCATGCGGGCGCCCATCGCGATCCCTTTCCTCAACATAAGGTTGCGGAGAAAGAGTATGCCAAATTCCCTGTAAATAACCAATATATAAAGGATTGCCGGAAAGATGCCGTCAAGAACAAAGCACAAAAAGAACGTCAGTTGTACCAGGGTATCGGCAAACGGATCAAACAGCTTACCGAAGTCGCTTACCTCTTTACGCTTGCGGGCAACCATGCCGTCAAACATATCGGTAAGTTCGGAAACGATAAAAACAAACCATAAAACCGGGACGGACCACGCTGAAAATCCGGGAAAATGCCGGATAAGGCCAGCCGGATTCCACAGGGGAACAAAATAAATGATGAAAAACACCGGCGCCAGGATTATACGAAGGGCGCTTAGCTTATTTGCCGCTTTCATCCAAAAAGTATCCGATTTGACAACGGGCGTTGTCAAGTATTACGCTGTCTGTATGCTCTTTCGGTCAATTATCTCAACAGTTGCGGCGTTTTTTCTAGGCGAGTCGGCAATTTTCTTGATCTTTTGCCGCATGTACGGCTTTAGCACGGATTTTTTTGTTCTTTTTCTGGCGGCGCATGCCGGCTTTGATCTTGTCATTTCGGTTTTTCTTATCCTGAACAGGGGTTTTTTCTACAATATTCACAGCGGCGAGGCGGAAAACACGGTAAATCTTTCCAATAAAATAACTTTGTTCAGGATAACGATGCTTCCATTCCTGATTTTTCTGATTTACGCCTCCCGAAAGCAGAGTATCGGCCCGGCGCTGGTGATCTTCATCGCCCTGACATTTCTCAGCGACTTTGTCGACGGGCGTCTTGCCCGGGCGAAAAATCTCGAAACCTACATGGGAACGATACTTGATTCGGCCAGCGATTACCTTGTTTTGGGGGCTATCGCGGCAACGCTTTGTTTTTTCAGGCTGATAAAAACATGGCTGTTTCTGTTTATCGCCGGCAGGCTGTTCATTCATTCATTGGGGATGATGATACTGTACTTTGTGCGGAAAAAGCTTTCCCCTCAAACTACCATTTTGGGTAAAGTTACGATAGCCGTCATTATGGTTTTCCTGGTGTTTGAATCCGTCGCGTTGTTTCTGGGAAGGCCTTTGTGGATGAACTATGCGGAAATCGCCGTAGGCGCGGTGATTTTTCTTTCAATCATAGACAAAGTCGTGTATTTCGCAAAAAACTTGGTGTTCTGTCTTAATCAAAGGCCATAATGACAGCCTTCGTTCGCGTCGCCGCTTATCGAGGCAGGCACATGCGCCCGTATCAGGAAACCGCCGGATGCCTTTGCGTTACCACAGGACGGCGGCAATCTGCCGTGACGGGCGTATGTGCATGTATCACCCCCGGCGACATGGGCTTTGACACTATTTGCCCTTTGATTTAGCCAAAACTACAAGAGTAAACATTTATCTGTTAAATACGGTCTATAATACGATCTGTATAAGACAGAACACTGGAAGAATTTAGAAACCGTCTTGGGTCACCGGGGGATCGAAGCTGAGGGTTTCGCCGGAAAAGACAACGGAAAAAACCACTCCGGGAAAAAGCGCCCTGACCGGCAGTTCCGCCCTGAAATAACGCGGCGAAAACCCCGGAACGGAAAGCGCTCCGGCAAAAACCGTTTTTACCGAAAAAAGTGTTTCGTCCCCGCGGCCCGCGCCCGAGAAAAAGCCCCGCCTTTCTCCACCGAAAACCGGATAGAGCGGATGCGCCTCGACGGCAAGGGTTTCAAAATAAAGGCTTTCGGCCGAATCCATTTCCGCAAGGTTCCAGGTTTCATCGGAATCCGCCTGAACCGCCCTGCCCGCCTGGCTTGGCGGTTTCCGGACGAGTATTCCGCCGTCAGTGGATTGTACCGTCATGACAAGGGGGTTTCCCGCTGTTCCGGCCGGATCGGCCGCAAAACGGGGATGGCGGAAAAAGACGGCGCCGGCAAAAACGGTAAAAATACCGGCAAGGAAAACAAACACAAGCCCGGTCCGCGGAAAACGGAACGCCAGGGCCCCCAAAACGAAGAAAACGGCGGACGGGATAAACAGGGGGAACGCCTTAAACACCGCCCCCATTGAAAGGATAATCGATCCGGAAAGGGCCGCCACGGCGCAGGACAAAAAACACAGGGCGGCGGAAATCCAGCCGCCGCGGCCCCTTCTTACGGAGGACAACACGGCGAGAAAACAGCCGAGAGCGGCGCCGGCGAAAAGCGAGGCCAGGTAGAAAAGGTCTCTTGAAATGGAAAAATGTTCAAAATCCATACAGTTCCGCGTATTTTGTTTCAAGGTATTCCAGAAACGGAAGCGCCGAAAGCTTTTCGCCGGTTGCCCTTTCCAGAAGCTCCGCCGGATCAAGCCGGCGGCCGAAAACATGTATTGTTTCCCCCAGCCATTTATGAATGTCGGCATATTCGCGGCGGATCAGAAGCTCCTCAACCCGGGGAATATCCGTTATACATTTTTTCCAGAATTGGAGCGCGTAGAGATTACCCAGGGCATAACTGGGAAAATATCCGAACGCGCCCATAGACCAGTGAACATCCTGCAGTATGCCGGACGCGTCGTCGGGAACCTCAAGGCCGAAAAGTTCCCCAACGGCGGCGTTCCAGGCGGCAGGAGCGTCTTCCACGGAAAGGGCGCCGGAAACAAGGCGGCGCTCCAGTTCAAAACGCAGTATGATATGGAGCGAATAGCTTACCTCGTCGGCTTCGATACGAATAAGGCTTGGCCCCGCCGCGTTAACGGCCCGGTAAAATCCGGGGAGCTCCACTCCGGCAAGCTGGCCGGGAAAGTGGGACTTAAAGGCCGGGAACCATCCTTCCCAAAAAGCCCGGCTCCGGCCTATCACGTTTTCCCACAGCCTGGACTGGGATTCGTGTATGCCCATTGATACGCCTTCGGCAAGACAACCGGACTTGAGCGCCGGATCAACGGCAAGCTCGTAAAATCCGTGACCCAGTTCATGGATAACCGAAAAAATTCCCGACAGGGGATCGTTCCGGGCATAGCGCGTAGTGATGCGGACATCGTTAAAACCAAGGGTTGTCGTAAACGGATGGGCGGATTCGTCAAGCCTTCCCCGGCGCGGATCAAAGCCAAGACCGGCCAAAAGTTCACGGCTAAACTCTTTCTGGCTGCTTATGTCGTAATCCAGCCGGAGAAACCCGGTCTCGGCCTTTGGCGCGGCGGCGATTTTTTGCAGCAATTCCTGAAGCCGTTCCTTGAGGGGCCTGAAAACGGCGTCAATTTCCGCCTCGCCCATACCGGGCTCAAAACTGTCCAGAAGTCCGTCGTAAACCGAGGAACCCGGATGAAGGCCGGCAGAGGGATCGGCGGTTCCGGCATTACCGGCGGCCGGGCCAAAACCCCAGTATTCCGCCTTTTTTCGGGCGTATTCTATCATCTTTTTAAGATGCGGGGCAAACGCGGAAAAATCGCTTTTTTTCCTGGCTTCGATCCAGGCGGCCTGTGAAAGCCCTTCCGCCCTGGCAGACTCCCTTACAAAATCAGGCGGCAGTCTGACCGCCTTGCGGTAGTCCCGCTCCAGTACCCTGAGAAAGTCCCGGGCGGTATCGGGCAAAGCGGGCAAAAACGCCGGAACGCCGGAAACCGGCTGCCCCAAATCCTCTAAAAGCCCGCCGATTTCGGGGCTGGCAAGCTTTTCGTGGGCAAGCCCCTCAAGAACGGCAAGCTGTTCCGCCCGTTCTTCGACAGCCAGCGAAGGCATATACGTTTCTTCGTCCCAACGGAGCACGGCCGCCGCCCTGGAAAGGTACATCCGTTCCCTGTCCAGGGCAAAAAGCCGTTCAAGCTTTTCCGCCGGGCTTTTCGGATGGCTCGGATCATTGCGCCGATCCTCATCATTCATGCGGCGATTTTCCATTCGTCATACCTTTTATCATAGCTTCGATAATCCTTTCGGCGATCGTATAATCGCCGTCATAGGGGTTTTTTACGCCGTTGACAATCTGGAACCTGTCCGCTCCCTTGCCGGCAATAACCACCGCGTCATCGGGGGTTTCGGCCAGCGACAGGGCGAAGCGGATCGCGTCTTCGCGGCCGGCAATGATCCGGGCCTTTTCCGGGTTCGGCATCACCGCCCGAATTTCTTCCGCAATGGCCGCGGGATCCTCAAAGCCGGGATCGTCGGAGGTTAACACGGCGGCGTCGGCGATGGCGTCAAGAACGAGGCCCAGGTCTCTCCTCCGGGACTGTCCTTTGCCGCCCGGCGCCCCGATGACGACAATCACCCTGCCCCGGCAGCTTTCTTTTACCACGCCGAGCAGGGCTTCCAACGACGCCTTGTTGTGGGCGTAATCGACGTATACCGCCGATCCGTTTTTGCCGTTCAAAATTTCCATGCGGCCCGGCACGGACGTTTCGGCAATGCCCCTCGCGATGTCTTCCGGCGCGGCGCCGGCCAGACGGGCGGCGACGGCGGCGGCCAGGGCGTTTTCCGCGTTAAAGCCTCCGGCAAGCCTGAGTTTGTATCCGCCGCATATATCCTCAAGCCCGGCAAGCTCTCCCGGCCTCACCGTAAAACCGGGAGGATCATCCGGCGACGGCTCGGCGTAAACATGCACGCCTTTTTTGTCCGTTCCGTAAATATACACTATTTTGCCCGCCGCCGCCTCAAGCAGGCGGTCAAAACGGTCCGAGTTCCGGTTCAACACCACCACGGCGGAATTCCGCAGCAGCTGGCATTTACAGAAAAAATAATCCTCAAACGACGAATGCTCAACCGGGCCGATGTGATCCGGCGAAATGTTCAGAAAAACCCCCAGATCAAAACGAAGCCCGTACACGCGATCCGTTTTGTAGGCCTGGGACGATACTTCCACAATCATGTACTTCATGCCGTTTTCAACGGCCCCGGCCATCATCCCGAAAAGATCTAGGGATTCGGGAGTTGTCAGCTGCGACTTGCTGTAGCGGACGCCGTCCAGGGTTGTGTCTATCGTGGAAACCATCGCGGTCTTTTTGTTTGTGGAATAATCCAGAATGTGTTTTGTAAAATACACGGCCGTGGTTTTTCCCTTCGTTCCGGTAAACGCAATCAGCCTGAGCTTTTCCTGGGGATTGCCGTAAAATCGCGCTCCGACAACGGCCATCGCTTTCTTTACGTCCGTTACGATAACGGCAATACCGGCAGTCTGGGTTTCAAAGAGCCGCTCGGCAACGTAGGCCTCAAGGCCTTTTTCAAAAGCCTCGGCAAGGTACTCCTCCCTAAAATTAAGGCCTTTGACAAAAAACAGGGTGTCTTTGCCGGCATCGCGCGAATCGCAGGAAACGTTCGTGAAAACGCGCGTAAAAACACACGTGACACGCAAATCCGGCCCGCTCTCGTTTGGGGAAGCCGCATCCCGGCGCGGCGCGGCGATTTCACGTAACAGGCTATGGCTGATTAACAACGCGCGGACCTCTTCCAGAGAAATCCGGTACATCCCGCTCAATTCCGGCGCCTCCTTTTCCGGACAAGACCGGCCCTGTAATGAACATACTTCGTCTGGGATTCCACAATTTTTGTTATATGTTCGGGGAATTACAGTTCCGCGATCTCTTTCTCCGTAAAGCCGGTGGCCTTTTCTATCTGGGCCGCCGTAAGACCCATGGCTTTCAGGTTCCGGGCAATTTCCTGTTTACCTTCCTCCCGGCCCTCTTTACGGCCTTTTTTCTCGCCTTCCCGCAGGCCTTTCTCCTCACCTTCCCGCAGACCTTCCCGGCGGGCGTAGTTTACCCCGCTCGTCCAGTCCGACAACGCCATCTCCCTCATCTGATACGCCCGTAACGCTTCCTTGTCGTTGCAGATATAGCTCATCTTCTCTTCCGCCTTCTGTATCGCTCTATCCATCCTTACCACCTCCTCTACCAGTTCCGGGGAACTTCCACGGTCAAAATATGCCAACCACCGCTGTAACGAATCGTTCCGTATATCACGCTCCCGCAGTTTTCTGAACTGTGCCATGTCCACAAAGTGTATCTCCAGCGCGTCACTGAGTAGATACGTCTTGTCTTTGTCTTCCCATAAGTGAAATATAACAGTATTCCGCGGTTTTTTATAGTATTAGGCAACGCTGATTTATTCTCGATTGAATAGATTAGTGCTTCCTTAGAAAAGGCGTCCAAGGAGCCTGTTGTACTTGTGGATATTTTTGCATACTTATGCAAAAATATCCCGATTTATGGGCTCCTTTGGCAGTTTGCATGGTATAAAAATTCACTTTCGTGAATTTTTATACGGTTTTATGCACAAGTGC
>JAIROH010000004.1 GCA_031257595.1 Treponema sp.
GAGGGCATACCGGCGCTGGTGTTAAACACGATGTGGCATGGAGCCTGGCCGAGAGAACAAACTGAATAACCGGGTGTCTTTTGATTTATCAGAGGGACAAATTCGCAGGCTGGAATCGAAGAAAGAGCCGCAGCGGATTACGTTTGTGGGGGTCAATTTTGAGGTTTTCTATCTTTACTTTGATTACGACGATGAAAAGGATGAGTTTTTTCTCGCGCATTTAAGGGCTTCTACTTTTGACGACATAACGTTGGGAGACGGCACGGTAATCCGGCCGGTAGCCGCCGAATCGGGCGATTTCTCTTTTGACCTAACGCAGAGGCGCCAGGCATCGGTCTCACCATTCATGGGGATGGTATTTACCCGCCGGTTCGGTGATGGTGAAAGTATCGCCGGAGGGCTCAATAACATAGAAGCCGTTCTTTAACGCATAGGTTTTTTCACTGTCGTTGAACACGACCCCCGCAATCGCGCCCAGATACGCCCGCCTGTCGTTATGCAGATCCGCGTAGACGCGCAGCTTTTCCATGCGCTTTACGTGATCGTCTATATCATCAACGCTGGGTTTGTTTTTGATTTCAACAATCATCACCTTGTCGCCGTTTTCCAGAAACGCGTCCACTTCGGTGTATATATTGTGTTCCTTGCTTGCGATTACCGTGTCACGGTGGGTTTTTTCAAATTCAAATTGCAGTTCCCTAAATTTCGCGACCAGGTTCGGCACGACCATATATTCAACCATTTCGCCGAAACGGTTGGTGATTTCCCCGACCCGTTTGTCGGTTTCCTTCATTTGTTTATAGGTTTCCTTCATTTGCTTGTCGGTTTCTTTTATTTGGATGGCATTTTCCTTGACAATACGGTCGGTTTCCTTGACGATACGGTCGGTTTCCCTCATTTGTTTGTCGGTTTCCTTCATTTGGATGGCATTTTCCCTGACAATACGGTCGGTTTCTTTGAGTTGTTCATTGGTGGCCTGTATTGCCGCCCAGACCTTGTCAAAATCCAGCTTTTCCTCTACAATTTGCGCTGTCTCCATATTTTGGCTCCTCATGGTAAGTATACCGCTTTTCCGGCATTTTAAGAAAGGGCAGTCAAAACCCGCCAAGGTAAAATTTCTTCAACGGTATACTGATACGGAATTGTGGTTTTCCGAACTTTGTTGTAATGTGGATACAATGTGTCAAGTAAAAAATCGCAAAAACCGGTCTGCCGGCGTCAACCGGGTTTTGAAGCCGTTATGGCTCTTTTTATTTGCCCTCCTCTACGCCCACTGTTTGACGGCGGAGACCGGAAGCCCGCCTTCCGGGACCTTGAAGCTCGCCGCCGTCCCGGATTCGGTACGGCCCGGCGATCCGTTTGTGGTCGCCGTCGCCGGCCGGCCGGTTTCCGCCCCGGGCGGACACCGGCCCAGGGCCTTACTTTTCGGGAGCGCCGGCCGGCGCATCGGGCAGGCGGTTTTTTTCAGCCTGTACCCGGAAAGCCCCCTGGGGCCTGTGTATGCGGCGCTTATGGCGGCGCCTTCGACGGCTTCGCCGGGCGGGGCGCGGGTCCAAATTGAAGAAAACGGCGTGATTCTGGGAGAAATTTCCGTCACGATAGAAAGCCGGGATTTTAGAACGGAAAACCTCGTACTGACCAACGCGATGTCGGACATCCTTACCGTTCCGGATCCGCAAAAAACCCTGGAAACGGAAAAACTGCTGCAAATCCTGAACCACACCGGTGAAGACTTGTTTTGTACCGGCGGCTTTGTGATGCCGGTAAACTCCCAAGTCCAGACAAGCCGTTTCGGAAGCCGCCGGGTCAACAAACATCCGGACGGGCGCAGCGTTACCTCTATCCACGCGGGCATTGATTACCGCGCGCCGGAAGGAACCCCGATTACCGTCTGCGCTCCCGGCAGGGTAGTCTTCGCCGGGCCGAGGATTGTAACGGGGAATACGGTTATTATTGAACATATGCCGGGGGTTTATTCACTCTGCTATCATTTGAGCAAAATCGGCCTTGCTGCGGGCCAGATAGTCAAAACCGGCGACAGTCTGGGTGAAGCCGGTTCTACCGGTTTTGCCACCGCCGCCCACCTCCACTGGGAACTGAGAGTAGCCGGGGAAAACACCGATCCCGAAGCGTTTATCGGCCGCACGATCCTTGACAAAGACGCTATTTTGGGTAAACTGGGTAAATAGTCCGCTTTAAGGGCGGAAGGATTCCGGACAGGGCTTTTTAAAACGAACGGAATTTTGAAAAAAGCCCCATGGATTTGTTTGTATCTTTTACCCAAAAGGAGGTGAATCAAGCTTGGCTCATATTGTCGTTGACGAAAACGAAATGCTGGAAAAAGCCATCAAACGCTTTAAGCGCATGGTGGAAAAAGAGGGAATCATTCGGGAATATAAAAAACGGGAGTATTACGAAAAACCTTCTACGATTCTGAACCGGAAAAAGAAAGCAATTGCCCGTAAATTAATGAAAAAAAGCCGCAAAGGCCGCACGGAATATTAACGGCTCGTATGGGCGGTTGACGGTTCCGCCGCCGGCCGCTCAGAAACCCTATGTTAAAAAAATCACCGCTTTTTGTTGCGTTTGTCATTTTTAGCTTTTTCTCCTGTGTATCCGCCCCGAAACGTTTGGATCTATTCGGGAAACCGGGTAATTTTGTCTGGCAGAGCGCTTCGGGAGAAAACGGCCCGGCAGAAGGGCTTGATCTGTTTGAAGGGATATTTTCCGGTCCCGCCCTGGAATTCTGGGCTCTCAGGGCCGATTTATCAAACCCGGATATTGAGGTGTTTGCCGGGCCTCTGCCGGAAGACGGAATAATCCGGGCCGTCACGGTTTCAGCTTTTGCCCGGAACCATGGATGCGCGGCGGCGATTAACGCCAATCCGTTCGAAATTCCCCGCAAAAAAGGTTTGTCCCGCGGCGAAACCATGCGGACGGTAGGACTTGTGGTTTCCGGGGGCGTTATGGTCTCCCCTCCCAATCCGCGTTACGACGCCCTGGTATTTTACGGCCCGGAAAAGACCCCGGAGGCCGGGAAAGCAGGCCGGGTTTCCGTGTCAGGCCGAACCGGGGAAGACCCTGCCCTTGCCGGCCGGGCCGCGGTAATCGGCCAGGCGGAAGCGTTTTCCCCGTCCGGGGCGCCCCGGTCCGGAATAATTGAAACCGCCGCCGGGGGCTTTTACCGGATCCTCGAAGGCGGAAAGCCCAGCGCCCAGGCCCTGTCGAAGCGGGGCGGCGTCCGTCATCCCCGAAGCGCCGCGGGTATTTCGGCGGACGGCCGCTTTCTCTACCTGTTGGTTATAGACGGACGCCGCCCCGGCAGCGCCGGCGCCACGGAAGCGGAAACGGCCCTGATCATGGAACGCCTGGGCGCCGCCAACGCGCTCTGTTTTGACGGCGGCGGTTCCAGCGCGCTTGTCCTGCGGCGGAACGGAGGGCCGGTAAAAGTTCTCAACATCCCGGCTCAGGGTCTGGGCCGGGAACGTCCGGTAACGGCCTGCCTTGGGATTCGCGTCCGCCCGTCCCTTTAACGTGAAAAAACCCCGGCGCATTTGCCTCAGCACGGATTCTTGCTTATAATTTAGTGATATGAAAAACATACCGCTTGTGGCAAAAATCTCCGGTTGTACGGTGGGAGTTCTGGTCTGTGCGGTGGGCTGTCTTTTTATCTGGTTAACCCTGAATGAATACAAGCCTTCCGCGATAGAAACGGTTTCAATAGCGGGGAACGCCCCTGTCAAGGTTCCCCTGGAACAATCCCTGGAGCTTTATTCCTGGAACATCGGCTATGCGGCCCTGGACGCCGGTCAGGATTTTATCATGGACGGCGGAAACGGGGTACGGCCTCATTCCCAAAGTACTGTTGAAAACAACATCTGGGCGATACAATCGTTTCTCGCTTCCCAGGCGGCGGATTTTGTTTTTCTCCAGGAAGTCGACGTCAATTCCCGTCGTTCTTACGGCGTCGATCAGGCGGATTACTTTACCGGCTCCTGGCAGGGAACTTCCGCATTCGCCCTCAACTACTTCTGTAAATTTGTGCCGTATCCTTTTCCCCGGTTTTTGGGACGGACAGAAAGCGGGCTGCTTACCCTCACTACGTTCTATGCCGGGGCCCAGGCGGAACGCGTGGCCCTTCCGGCCGCTTTCACCTGGCCGGTGCGGATTGCCCAGCTCAAGCGCTGTCTTTTGGTAGAACGGCTTCCCGTACAGGGCAACGGCGGAGAGCTGGTTCTGGTCAACCTCCACCTGGAAGCCTACGATTCCGGCGAAGGAAAAAAAGCCCAGATGAACGTTTTGATTGATTTTCTAAAATCCGAATACGCCAAAGGCAACTACTGTGTTGCAGGCGGGGACTTTAACTTAAATTTTCCGGGCGCGGAAGCGAATTTCCCCGTTACAAATACGGAATACTTTGTCCCCGGAACCATAGAACCGGACACGCTGGAAGAGGGCTGGATCGCCGCCGCGGACACCACTGTCCCAAGCGCCCGGCTCCTCGATAAACCCTATAACGGTGTCAGGGAAGGCCGCCAGTTTTATTGTTTGGACGGATTTTTGGTTTCCCCCAATGTAACGGTTGATTCGGTAAAAACCATAGACCTGGATTTTAGAAATTCGGATCATAACCCGGTGATACTAACCTTTACGCTGCTGCGGGCGCATTAGACACAAAAAACAAAGAAAGGTTGCGATTTTCCGGTTTTTCTTCTCGACAAAATCTTTTTTTTTGTATAGAATAGGCTCATGTTAAAATGGAGTGAATATACAGCCGATTGGCCGGATCTCCCCTATCCGAATTTTATCGCCTTGCTTGACGACATTGACAAAAAATGGGGCGAAAAAACCGCTCTCTATTATCGTCCCGGAAAGCAAAAAGACTTCACCAGGTGGTCTTTCTCTTTTTATGCCGCCGAATGCCGCCGTATTGCGCGGGGGCTTGTCAAGGCGGAACTTAAAAAAGGCGACAGGGTCGCCCTGTGGGCGGAGAACCGTCCCGAGTGGATGGTTGTCTGGATGGCCGCGGCCGTCGCGGGCTGTGTTATCGTTCCGGTTGATTACCTTGTCAGCGAAAAAGAATGCAGGAACATTATCGCAATAACCGGGGCAAAAGCGTTCTTTTATTCAAAACGGAAAGAAGAATTCGCCCGTTCCCTGGATATTCACGCGGATTTGCGGGTCTGTATCGACAGTGGCGAAGACTACGGCAGGTTCGGGATTAACGCCGGCGATGTACCCCTGCCTTCGGCCGGCAGCATTGACCGGCGGGATCCCGTATCCATTGTGTTTACGTCGGGAACCACGGGCTTTGCCAAAGGCGTTACCCTTTCCCATAACGGGATCATTTCCAACGTAAGCGCCGCGATACTCGCGCTTCAGCCGACTTCCACCGACACTTTTATCAACGTACTGCCCCTTCATCATACCTATCCGACCGCCTGTTCTTTTATCGCCCCGCTTGTTTTGGGTGTCGGAATTATTATCGTTGAAAGACTTGTGGGCAAGGTCGTGATAGACGATATCCGGGACGCGGGCGGTACCCTGCTTATTGCCGTTCCCCTGCTTTACGACAAGGTAAAAGACGCCCTTGAGGCGGGCCTTAGAAAACTGCCGCTTCCGGTAAAGACCTTGATCAATATTCTGCGAAGTATCGCCCTTTCACAGGCAAAAAAGAGCAAGACCGGTTTCGGCCGGGTAATGCTGAAATTCGTACGAAAGAAGGCGGGGCTTGGATCGATGCGCATGATGGTTGCCGGCGGCGGGGCGTTGAACCCCAAAACGGCGGACTTTTTCGAATCGCTGGGCTTCAACATCTACCACGGTTACGGGATGAGTGAAAACAGTCCCCTTATCAGTGTGGGAACCCCCGGCTTCAAGAACAACGCTTCCGTGGGGCTGCCGGTAAAATACACCGAAGTAAAGATAGAAGATCCCGATGAATACGGGGTCGGGGAAATTGTCATCAGGTCGCCGTCGATTATGCTGGGGTACTACGAAAACCCCGAGGCCACCAAAGAGGTGTTAACCGAAGACGGATGGCTGCGGACAGGGGATCTTGGCTACCGGGACGAAAAAGGCTTTATCTACATCAACGGCCGTAAAAAGAACCTTATTGTGAGCTCCGGCGGAAAAAACATCTACCCGGAAGAAATCGAAAAGCATTTTGATCTTTCCCGCGTCATTGGCGAAATTCTTGTCGTGGGCCGAAAAGGAGAAAAAGGGGAGCGTATCTTTGCCGTTGTGGTACCCAACAGGGAGACCCTTTCCGCCGATTATCCGGAAAAGGTTCCCGGGGAAGGGGAACTTGGCCGGGAGGCGCTGGATTTTATCGACGGTCTTGTTAAAAAGGAAATTGAAAAGGTCAACCGCGGCCTGCCTCCCTACAAAAAGATCGACGGATTTATCCTGCGTCAGGAAGAGTTTGAAAAAAACGCCCAGAAAAAAATCCGGCGTTTTCTCTACAAGGAATACGAGAAAGGGGATTCGGTTCCTGCCGGAAAATAGCGATGTTGAGTTTTCTTTCCGCGAGTGTCAAACCCTGTCAGGTAGGCTTTGTCGTGGAGGATGTGGACAGGGCTGTTAAAAACTATTACGACCGTTTCGGCGTCGGGGGCTGGCAGATATACACCTACGGCCCGCCCCTTCTTTCGTATATGACCCGGCATGGAAAACCCTGTTCCTACAAAACCCGTATCGCCCTGAGCAATTTTTCGGAAACGCGGATTGAGCTGATACAGCAGCTTGAAGGCGATACCGTTTATCAGGAATTTATCGACAAGCACGGCTACGGCATACAGCATCTGGGAATTTACATCGCCGACATCAGGGCGGCCATCGCGGAAGCCGAAGCCGCCGGCATCAATGTAACAATGGAAGGCGCCGGCTTCGGCCTTGACGGCGACGGCCATTTCGCCTACTTGGGCACCGAAGAACTCCTCGGTACAACCTACGAACTTATCCAGCGGCCCCTGCGCAGGCACGAGCCGGAAGCGGTATACCCGTAAAGCCCGCGGCCTCAGCCGGACGTACATCACCGAACCGTGAGCGCAATACCGTTTCGGGCCGCGCCTGAGCATAACCGGGGCCGCTATTTTACGCTTGCCCTGCGCAGCCTGTCGTTGACCGCCGCGCCAAGACCTTCCTCCGGAAGGATCTCGGCGTGAATACGGGCCGGGCCGTCCAGCCGGCGCAGGTATTCAAACAGATGCGCCGCCGCTTCCAGGACATTGCCTGTTTCCGAAAGAACCAGTACGGCCGGCCCGCTGTCCGGGCTTTCTGCCCGGCTTTTGTTTTCTCCGGCGGTTTTTTTTTCGACCCAGGCGCGGCGGCTCTCTCCGGAAAAGAACAGGTACGCTTCGTCTTTTTTGTACGGAAGGGCCGCCATCTCTTTACCGCCGTGGAGGAAAAGGGGCGTTTTCGGGGCATAGTGGCTTTTTAACATCCCCGGAGACAGGCGGCCCGCTTCGCCGTGTTCCGGGCCGCCCAAATCGATTGGCCCGACGACCTTTTCCAGATCTTCCCTGGTTACGCCGCCGGGCCGCAAAATTGTTATCCGGGGCGAGGCAAGATCCAGGACGGTAGATTCGACCCCGACGGAACAGGGCCCGCCGTCGATAATACAGTCGATTTTTTCTCCCAGCCCCTCGACGACATGCTCCGCCCTGGTCGGCGAAAGGCGGCCAAACGGGTTCGCGCTCGGCGCCGCCACCGCTCCGGGTTTCCCGGCCCGGCCGGAAAGCCCGATTAGGGCGCGGGCAACAGGATGGGCCGGACAGCGGACGGCGGCGGTGGCAAGCCCCGCCGTGGCAAGGCCGGGCACTTCGGGCTGTTTGGGCAGTACCAGCGTAAGGGGGCCGGGCCAGAACGCGGCGGCGCATTTTTCCGCGAGGGCGCGGCGATCCGGAGAAAGGGCGGAAAGCCGCGCCACGTGTTCGAGGCGGGAAGGTTCGGCAATATGGATGATAAGCGGATCAAAACGCGGCCGGCCCTTGACTTCAAACACCCGGGCCAGGGCGAGGGTATTGAACGCGTCCGCCCCAAGACCGTAAACCGTTTCGGTGGGGAAAGCGGCAAGGCCGCCACGTTTTAAAATTTCCGCGGCTTTTTGTATGTCCTGTTCCGTCACGCCAAGGATCATCATAACAGATCTCCATTTATATCCAGCGGCGGCGTTTGAAAAAGATCAGCATCCCCGCCGCTACAAGCAGCATAATGCCCATAACGGCAGGGTATCCGTAGGGAAAATGAAGTTCCGGCATGATCTCGAAATTCATCCCGTAAACCCCGACGATAAAAGTCAGAGGGATGAAGAGCGTCGAAATGATCGTCAGCACTTTCATGATCTTGTTCATTCCGTTCGACACCGCCGAAAGATTGACTTCCATTACTCCGGCTACCAGTTCGCGGTAGTTTTCCACTGTTTCCGCGGCCTGCAGAACATGATCGTGGAGGTCCTTAAAGAACGGTTCAAGTTCGCTTCGGAGTACGTTTGATTCTGAATGGATGATGTGGGAAACGCTGTCCCTGAGGGGCCAGATTGACTTGCGCAGGATAAAAAGCTTTTGCTTGGTTTTTTGAATGTCGGGGATAAAATTCGTGTCGCTGTCATCGGCGGCCCGATCCTCAAAATTTTCGATTTCGTCGCCCAGGGCGTCCAGGACAAAAAAGTATTCGTCCACCACCGCGTCCATAAGGGCGTATGCCAGATAATCGGCGCCGAGCCTGCGTATCCGCCCGGCGTTGTCCCGTATACGTTTTCGTATGCCGTCGAAGTTATCGCCGGGCCGTTCCTGGAACGTCAGTACGGTATCTTCCTTTAAAACAATGCTGATTTGCTCAAAAATCGGACCGTCCTCGCTCTGATGTATGGCCTTGAACGTAATAAAAAGATAATCGTCGAATTCTTCGGCCTTGGGCCGCTGTTTCGTATCAAGAATGTCTTCCACGGTCAAAGGGTGAATGCGGAAAGTTTTCGCCAGCTCGGATATCAGACCGTTGTCCAGGCGGTTCATGTCAATCCAGGTGATTCCGGCGGGATTGCGGTAGCGCAGAATTTCCTCAACTGATCCCGCGTTATGTTCCCATGCGCCCACCGGATCGTAGCCGATGATGTTTACCGGATCCCCGTTCACGCGGCAGCCTCTTTTATCCGAAGAATTTCTCCGCGGAGGGTAATTACTATTTTCATAAACACCTCTTTTTACTATACTTAATGTACACCATCATGTTACAGACAAAAACCATCGGATACATCCTTTTTGATTTGGATAATACCCTCTATTCCGCCGGGTACGGCCTGGAAAAGGCCGTAAGCCGCCGGGTAAGCGAATACATAGCGGCGTTTCTCAAGCTTCCCGTTGAAGAAGCCTGGGCGCTCCGCCGGGCGGGGATTGCCGCCGGCGGCTACGGCACCACCCTGGAATGGCTTATGGCCGAAAAAGGCTTTGATCCCCGGGCGGCGGACGGCTATTTCAGCTTTCTCTACCCGGAAGACGAAGCCGACGCGCTTTCCCCCGATCCTGGATTGGCCTCGTTTCTTGCTTCCCTGGACGTTCCCGCGGCCATAATGACCAATTCCCCGATGGAACACGCCGTTCGTGTCGTTAAAAAACTGGGAATAGAAACGTTCTTCACTTCTATTTTCGACATCCGCTTTCACGGACTCAAGGGAAAGCCCCGCGCCGAAGCGTTTACCCATGTTCTTGACACCCTTGGAATAAAGGCGGAACACTGCCTGTTTGTGGACGATGCCAAAGCTTATGTTGAAGGGTACAGGGCGCTCGGCGGCGCCGGGGTATTGTACGACGAACTTGACGAACACCCCGAATTTCCCGGCCCCCGCGTACGGGCCTTGAGGGAAATTACGGAACTGCTCCGGTAAACGGGGACGCTAAGGAAAGCACTGATTTATTCAATCGAGAATAAATCAGTGCTACTTTAATGTGGATTTTTCGCAGTTTTTCGCAGAAAAACGAGAAAAATAATAGGGCAACGATGATGCGCCAAC
>JAIROH010000089.1 GCA_031257595.1 Treponema sp.
CTGTTGCACTTGTGGGTATTTTTGTATATTCATACAAAAATACCCCGATTTACGGGCTGCTTTGGCAGTTTGCATGGTATAAAAATTCACTTTCGTGAATTTTTATACGGTTTTATGCACAAGTGCAACAAACTGCTGGCAGAAAATCTCCTTACGGTGGAAACCAGCTTGCGAAAAGCCTTTTCTTCCCGTTGGTCGGCGAGATTTCGATTCAAACCCCGTCACCCACTTGGGGTGGATGACGGGGTTTGAACCCGCGACGACCAGATCCACAATCTGGGACTCTACCACTGAGCTACATCCACCATCAAAAATCATTTTATTATGTACGGAAAGGACAATTTTTGTCAAGCGGCCCTGGCGGCCCTGTCAACATTCAATAGAGATACTGCCGAAAAAGGACTTCCGAATGGGGTTAACATGGAACTTCAGCATGCCGATATATATATCGGAGGTACGACATGGAAAAAACTCTTGAAAAAAACAACGGAACCCCTGTTTCGCTGGCATGTATGGCGATTCTGCGCAGGGAAATTGAGCTTTTAGAGAAAATTCCACCCCTCCAGATACTGGTCCGGGACGCCGTCCTTAACAGGGAATGGGCGGATTACGAAAGTTATCTTGAAACGATAGGCAGGATCGCCGGCGATTTTGAGGTTCTGGAAGCGGAAAGGGACAGGCTTTTTGCCGGTTTGGCGCCGGAAACTACGGACGAAAAAGACCGGTTTTACGCGGCAAGCGCCCGGCTCCCCGAACAGGAACGAAATGAACTTACGGCGCTGTACCGGCGGCTTAAAATACAAACCCTGCAAATTCGCCTGACAAACGACACCCTTATGGATTACATCAAGGAAACAAAAAACGCCATTTCCGGGATGCTCGAAAGCGCCTATCCGGACAGAAAAGGCAAGATCTATTCCAGGAATGGAGTTGAGCAGGAAGCGGATATGAAAAGCGTGGTACTTAACCACAGTTTTTAGAGGAGATTCCGATGACATCGACCTTTCAGGGTATTGAAATAGGAAAAAGGGCGGTTGTGGCCCACCAGCAGGCCATCGCGACCACCGGTCACAATCTTTCAAATATGAATACCGAAGGATATTCCCGGCAAAGGGTGGAATTTGTACCGTTTGAACCGATATACGTTCCCGGCCTCGAGCGGGAAGAAACGCCGGGACAAATTGGACAGGGAACGATCATCGAACGAATCGAACGGATACGGGATCAGCTTCTCGATGAACAGATTGTCGCCCAGGCGTCCAGCAAAGGGTACTGGGACGCCCGTGATCCTGTAATACGGCTCCTGGAACAGTTGTACCACGAAGTAGGGGATACGTCGATTCGGGGAAAGCTCGACCAATTTTGGGACGCCTGGGAAGAACTTGCCAACTATCCTTCGGATACTCCGCCCAGAACCGCCGTAATTGAACGGGGAAAAACCCTCATGGACGCGGTTAACAACCGTTTTGAAATGCTCAAAGGCTACCAAGATATGGTAGAAAAGGATATAGAGATTACCGTTCAGAGGGTCAACGATCTTTCCCTGGAAATCGCCGATTTGAACAACCAGATACAGAAGATCAGGGCGATGGGCGACAATCCCAACGACCTTATGGACAGGCGCGATCTTTTGGTCGACAAACTGTCGGAGATTATCGACATCACCGTCGACAGGCGCGACCCGGACGAATTTATGGTGCACACGTCCGGCATGATCCTCGTACAGGGTGGAATCGGCAGACAGTTTACCCTTGAAAAACGTCCCGACGAAGACGGCTATTCCCGAATCTACTGGGACGAAACCCAACAGGAAATGAATTTCCGCAACGGAAGTCTTTACGCCCTGCTTGAGCTGCGTGACGTTACGATTGAATCGGAAATCCGCTCCCTTGACACGTTTGCGATGAACTTTATTGACCTGGTAAACGAGATACACCGCGAAGGTTACGGGATAAACGGCGTTACCGGTCTTGACTTTTTTGTGGAACGGCCCTTTGTTCCGAACGTAAACGGCAATTACGATCGTTCCGGCGACGGTGAATTTGACTCAAGTTACATTTTCAGGATCAGCGGCGTTAACGCCCTTGAACCAAATGCCCAGCCGGGGCTTGAAGGCGTTATCACCCTTTCGGGTTTTTCCGGCAATGTCGAAGTGTCCTACTACGCGACCGATACGGTGTCCGACATTGTGAGCCGGATCAACAATTCCGGGGCCGAGGTCGTGGCAAGGCTGAACCGGGACGGACAGTTGTCGTTAAAGGGAACTCCGGCGGAAGGCTGGGAAAACCCTGATTTTGTTATACGCCATGTGGAAGATTCCGGTTTTTTCCTTGAAGGTTACGCGGGGCTGCTTAACGCCCGCGGGCCGGAAGGCGCCTACGACTGGGACGGCGCCGACGCGGTAACGGCCCTGCGAGGCGGCACGGAAAGTTACGCCGTCGCCCCCATCGCCCATCCTTCGGGCTGGATAGAAGTTAACCCCGCGCTGTTCCGGGATGTCGGATCGGTCGCGTCGGGTTTTGGCCTTAACGGGCGGGCGGCGAATCCGGGAAACGGAGAGGCCGCGATGGCCGTTTCGAACATCCGTTATTCGAAAGTGATGATCGGCCAGCAAAAAACCTTTGACGAATATTTTGCCGACGCTGTTGGACACATCGGGGAACTTGGGAAGCAGAGCGGAGAGCAGCAGGTGACAAACAGCGACAAGATGAAAACCCTGCTTGAAAACCGCCAGTCCATAGCCGGCGTCAATATGGATGAAGAATTGGCCGCGTTGATCAAATACCAGCACGGCTACAATGCCGCGGCGCGTTTTATCACCGTGGTTAATTCGATGCTTGATACGCTTATTAACCGCATGGGCGTGTAAGGTCTTTGCCCGCCGCGAATGATAAGGAGGAATTACCTATGAAACGGATTTCATCCGATATGCCGAATACCGATATACAGTACGGTCTTCGACGCCAGGAAGAACGGCTTGCCAAGCTTGACGCGAAACTTGGTACAGGGGAACGGATCCACGAACTGCGCGACGATCCGATGGCGGCCTCTCACGCGGTACGTTTTGAATCGTATCTGGCCCGGCTTAACCGTTACGAGCGAAATACCAAACTCGCGATGGAACATTACAACACGATGGACAGTTATTTTCAGGAATTTAACGACATCCTTCAGCAAATACGGGTATTGGGATTAAACGGGGCAAACGGAACAAACGGCCCGGAAGAGTTAAAGTACATCGGCATAGAGGTAAACGAACTGTTAAAAGAACTGGTCGCCATTGCCAATAAAACAGGCCCGGACGGGAAACAGCTTTTTGCCGGCGACAAGGCGTTTACCGAACCGTTCCGCGTCGTCGAAGGCAGCGTGGAAGGGGGAGGGGAATCCATGGTTGTCAGGGTAGAGTACCGCGGCGCGGGGGCAAACAGAAGCGCCCAGATAAGCGACGGCGCCTATACGACACTGGATATCGGCGGCGGGGAAGCGTTCTGGGCCGAAAAGATGAACATCGTTTCCCGGTTTGACGCCACGAATTACAGGGTTACCCAGGACAGCGCGATCTTTGTTGACGGAGTTGAGATACAGCTTACCCAGGGGGACACCCTTCACGCGATAATCGCGAAGATCAACGAATCTCCCACAGCGGTAAAAGCCTATGTGGACCCTGAAACCAAAGGCCTTGCCCTTCAGGGAACCAACGCACACCTCGTCCGCCTTGAAGACAGGGCCGATTCGCGGATCCTGCAGGACCTCGGGGTAATCAAGGCGTCAAACGATCCCTATGCGCCCAACTGGCATGAAACCGCCCTTGTTTCAGGCGGTTCGGCCTTTGAGATGGTGATCCGCCTGCGGGACGCCCTGCTGAGGGGAGACCATGAATTTGCCGGAAGTCAGGGTATAGGGGGCATCGACCTTGCCCTTGGCAACATGGCCAATCAACTTACCGTCGAAGGGAGCAGATACGAACGATCGCTGCATACCTGGGAACGGTTGAACGAGGAAATAGAAAACGCCACGGCTTCTCTGGGCCGGGAAAAGTACCTTGACTTTACCGACGCGGCAACGGATTTGGCAATGCTGGATTTCGCCCACAAGGCCGCGCTGCAGACCGCGGCAAAAATTATCCCGCCAACCCTGTTGGACTTTTTACGGTAGACCGGTTGGCCACATACAGTGACGGGCAATTGTTTCGGTTGAATTTTTTGAATAAGACTGCTTTCCAAAAAATCGAAGTTTTGGGAAAGTCTCTAATGTTTTTAAGGAGCTGATTGTGAGGGTAGCGACAAAAGCCTACGGGCCGCTGGAAGTCGACGAGCGGCAGAAGATAACTTTTCCACAGGGGCTTTTCGGTTTTGAGACAATCAAAGACTATGTTATTTTAGACGCGGAACGCCAGCCTTTTTACTGGCTCCAGTCGCTTGACGTTGAACAGGTGGCCTTTGTGATCATCAATCCCTTTTTATTCAGGCCAGATTATGAACTTGATATTGACGACGAACTGTTAAAGGACATAGGCATTACAAGTCCGGAAAAGGCGTTGATCTTTACAATCGTTACGATACCCGGCAGCGGTCCGATGACGGCCAACCTCCAGGGGCCGATTATCATAAACCGCGACGCGCGGCTTGGAAAACAGGGGATTCTTACCGATCACCGCTGGAAAACCAAACACGACATTCTCGAAGAGCTTTCCGCCGCGAAAAAAAGTCCCGCGGCGCCGCTTTCGGCGGAGGAAGCGTAATGTTAATACTTTCCCGCAAAATCAACGAAAAGATAATGATAGGCAGCGACATTTCGATTTCCATTATCGAGATACGGGGCGATCAGGTGCGTATCGGCGTGGACGCCCCGAAAACGGTTAAGGTTTTCAGACAGGAAGTGTTTGACGCGATAATGGCGGAAAACAAGGCCGCCGCCCAGTCAAGTCCGGTATTTCCGGAATTTGATCTTGGGGTAAAAAGGGATCCTTTTTAATGTAACGCTGTCGGTCTACTAACCGGCATCCTTGTTTTTTTCGTAGATGTCTTCAAAATCCCCGGCAATCGTATAAAACACCTCAATAAGCGAAGGATCAAACTGGGTGCTCTTTGATTCCATCATCTTTTCTACCGTTGCTTTGTGATCCACCGCGGGCTTGTAGCTTCGTTCCATGCGCAGGGCGTCGTAGACATCCGCGATGGAGACAATCCGGGCGGCCAGGGGAATCATGTCCCCTTCAAGGTTAAAAGGGTACCCCGAACCGTTCCATTTTTCGTGATGTGAAAGGGCGATTTCCTTTGCCATGGGATTCGGATAGGTGGAAAGGATAAACGCGCCGTTTTTTGTGTGTTCCTTCATTACCGTCCATTCCCATTCGGAAAGGGGGCCTTCCTTGTTTAGAATATCGTCCGGAGTACCGATTTTGCCGACATCGTGCATCGACGCGAGAAAACCTATGTTGTCGATAAAATCGGCGTCGATGCGTTCGTAGCCTTTTTTGTTGAACAGCTCCGTCGCAAAACGTTTGGAATAGTAGTTTACCCGCGTTATGTGCTTGCCCGTATCATTGTCTTTTAGTTTGGAAGCTTCAAGAAGGCTCAAGAAGACGCTGCGGAGCAGCTCTTTGTTTTCTTCGGTAACGTCGTCAAACATCGCGATAAAGATCTGCGGTTCTTTTTCGGCGACGTCCGCGGGAAAAATATATATCTTTACCTGAAGGGTAGCGCGTTCCCGCGACTTAATCTTTATTTCGCCTTTCCATGAATAACTGTTTGTCCCGCGCTGCAGGGTTTCCCTGATGGACCGTATGTCGTTCATTTCCAGGAATTTGCCGAAAATATCGGTCAGGTATTTGCCGCGTAAATGCTCAAAACCCGAAAAAAGATTTTTACAGGCCGAATTGGAAAAAAGTATTTTTTGATTGCTGTTGATCAGCAATACCGGAAATATGCTGTTCAGAAAAGGATCGAAAACAACAATGTCGCTTTCTTCTTCCGCGTCCGGTATGTCGTCGAGTTCTTCTACTTCTTCAATTTCGACAATTTCTTCGTTCATACTGTGTTTAATTCCGCGTCGCTTTTCCGTATATAAAGCGGCCCTTCGTCGTGGGACCAGGGCGCCCGCCTGTTTTCCAGCATAACCGTTTTTGCGCGGTTCAGCAATTCCCGCGCCCTGCCGCGTCCGGCGCAGGGATCCATGGTGATTTTTCCGGGCAAAGCATTCTGAAAGAAGGGCAGGGCGCTTTCGGCGTCGGCGCCCGTAAGAAACAACCCTTCTTCCGGGGCAAGATTTTCGGCTATGACGGAAGCAATGTTGTCAAGGCCGGCGTCCAGATAGGGGCAAAGCGCCTTTCCGCCGCGGTACAGGGCGGTAAAATACGAGTTTTTTTTCGCGTCGATAAGGGGAACGACAATGCCGGGAAAAAACGCATACGAATGCGCCATACAATCCAGGGTCGGTACGGAAACAAGCGGTATGCCCAAAGACAGCGAAAGGCCCTTGGCCGTCGAAAAGCCGATACGAAGACCGGTAAAGGAACCCGGCCCCTTCATGCAGGCCGCGGCGCTCAGTTCCCGGGGCGTTATCCCCGCGGTTTTGAGCAGATAATCCGCCATATCCATAATACGCTCTGAGTGGTTCTGTTTCCCGCGGGCCTCGGCCGCGTAAAAGCCCGTATCGGTAAGCAGCCCGGCAGAAAGCGTTTTCCCGGCGCAGTCAAAGCCCAGAATGTTCACTGCCGTATCCGTATGGTTCTTTTTTTCCCATATATTTCAATATCGACAAAAATAGTACCTTGCGGCAAGAACCGGGCTATTTTTTCGGGCCATTCAACGACAACGACGCGGTCTTCGTCGATAAGCTCTTCTCCGCCGATGAGCTCAAAATCCGCCTCGCCGGAAAGCCTGTAGGCGTCTATATGGCGGAGCGGGACGGCCCCTTCGTATTCGCGGACAATCGTATAGGTTGGGCTTGTGATTTCGTCGCTTATTCCCAGGGCCAGGGCGATGCCTTTGGTAAAACAGGTTTTGCCCGCCCCAAGGCCGCCGGAAAGGGCGACAACGCTCCCCGGCGCCAAAAACCCGCCGAGTTTTTCTCCCAAACGCATTGTTTCTGTCGCGGACATTGAAATTTGTTCAGGCGGGTAATCCACCGTTTTCATCCAGCAGCGAGATATACTTTTTTATTTCTTTGGTCAGAGGCAATAACGGATAATCCACCGGTTCCATGCCGTTTACAATAATTTCGTTTATTCCAGTAGGTTTTGTTTCAACGGTAAAATCGATTCTGCTTTCCTGGGTTTTGTTGATCAGCTCAAGCACCAGCGTTCCGGAGAAAAGACGCCTGTAATAAATCGGGACATCTTTACGGACAATATTTTTGATCTCAAGAATTTTCATCTCTACTTTTAGTTTATCACCGGGAATTGCATGAGTCAATTGAGGCGCCCTGACAAAATCAAAGGCCATAATGACAGCAAAGTCCGTGTCGCTGCTTAGTGAGGGCACATGCGCCCGTATCCAAAAACCGCCGGATGCCTTTGCGTTACCACAGGGCAACCCCCGCTCGAGATACCTCTACACCCAGCGCCTCTGCCAGAAAACGCCGGACGCCTTTGGTACGGGGTGGCGGCAAAGCCCACGAGCGGGCTGGCCGATCATCGCCTTTTCTGACGGACGCTTTGGCGTCGCTTTTTCT
>JAIROH010000217.1 GCA_031257595.1 Treponema sp.
GTGCGGAGCTTCAGGTCCTCGTGAAGGGTGTCCGCATATTCCCGCGGATCAACGTACCAGCGGGAAAGCCAGGTTTTGTTGATCCCTATCCGCAGTCCAATCGGGTTTACTTTCTGTCCCATTTACTTCGCCGCCTTTGCCGGTTTTTTTCCGGCCGCGCTTGTTTCGTCAATCACAACGGTGATATGGCAGAGCCTCTTGAGAAGCATGTCCGCCCTGCCCCTGGCCCGGTACCAAATCCGCTTCATCCGGGGGCCTTCGTCTACCGTTACTTCTTTTATATACAGCATGTCTTCGTCGAGCTTCTTGTTCAGATTCAGCGCGTTGGAAGCCGCCGACTTGACGGTTTTCCCGACAAGCCGCGCCCCCCGGTGAGGCATGCTTTCCAGCAGGGCCATAGCCTCGGGGTAACTCTTCAGGCGTACAAGGTTTGCCACCGGCCTGATCTTGTAAGGCGAGGCGATAATAAACTTCGATTCCGCCCTGTATTTGCTTTTAGTTTCCATATCGTTCCCTTCGAATCGTCCGTCTGAACGGCCTTACTTTGCGGCCTTTTTGTCCGATCCGGCGTGTCCCCTGAAGATCCTTGTGGGGGCGAATTCCCCGAGCTTATGCCCGACAAGGTTTTCGGTAATATAAACCGGAACCCACACTTTACCGTTGTACACCGAAACCGTACCGCCTACCATTTCAGGTATAATCGTTGAACAGCGGGAATAGGTCTTTATCATTTTCCTGTCCCCTGCCTTGCTCATTTCCAGCACCTTTTTATACAGGCTTTTCTCTATAAAAGGGCCTTTTTTAATCGATCGTGACACCTGCCGTCCTCTCCTCTGCTACTTCTACTTTTTCTTCGCGCGGCTCACAATAAACCGCGTAGAAGGTTTATGCTTGTTCCGGGTTTTGTAGCCCTTGGTAGGCTGACCCCAGGGGCTGACCGGGTGAATACCCTTGTTTTTGCCTTCGCCGCCCCCGTGGGGATGATCCACCGGGTTCATCGCCATGCCGCGGACCGTGGGACGCACCCCAAGCCAGCGTTTCCGGCCGGCTTTTCCCAGGGTTACGTTCATGTGATCCTCGTTGCCCACCGTCCCGATCGTGGCGTAACATTTTTTGAAGATCATCCGCATCTCGCCGGAGGGAAGTTTTACGGTAACATAGTCGCCCTCTTTGGCGGCGACAAGGGCGCCGGCGCCGGCCGAACGGACCATCTGGCCCCCCCTGCCAAGGCTGAGCTCTATGTTGTGAACGGTAAATCCCAGCGGGATGTTTTCAAGCGGAAGGGCGTTTCCCGTTTCGATTGGCGCCGCCGGGCCGGCGGTTATTTTTGCCCCCACGGCAAGACCCTTGGGGGCGATAATGTAACGTTTGTCCCCGTCGGCGTAAAACACAAGCGCGACGTTGGCGCTGCGGTTGGGATCGTACTCGATGGATACGACCTTGCCGGGAACTCCGGTTTTATCCCGTTTGAAATCAATCTCCCGGTAACGCCGCTTGTGGCCGCCGCCTTTGTGGCGGACGCTGATCCTGCCGTTGGAATCCCGGCCCGCTTTTTCGGCCCGGCCGCTCGTCAGGGACTTTTCCGGCTTTTTCTTTTTGGTAAGCTCGGAATAATCGAGGCTTGTCCAGGTCCGCATGCCGGCGGTTATCGGTTTGTATGTCTTGATAGCCATTTATATGCCCTCGAAGATGCTGATTTTTTCGTCCTTGGCAAGACGCACAATGGCCTTTTTCCAGGTCGAAGTATAACCGGGCCTGTTCCGAAGCCGTTTCGGCTTGCCGCCCACAACCATTACGGTACAGGATACGGGATGCACGTTAAACAGCCTTCGTACCGCTTCTTTGATCTCCGGCTTGCTCGCCCGGGGATCAACCTTGAACACATACTTTCCTTCTTCCCGGAGAATATTGGTTTTTTCGGAAAGCACCGGCTCGATAAGTATTGATTCGTAGTTCATGCTCCCCTTTCCTCCCCGTAAAATTCATTGAGGTTCTTCGCCGCGCTTTCCAGCAGGAACACCCGCCGTCCGTAAAAAAGGTCGTGGGCGCGAAGCCGGTTATAGGAAAGGAACGAAAGCCAGGGGATGTTCGCCCCGGCCCGTTTGATTAACGGATCGTTGTCTTTGAGGATGATCACCGTCCGTTCGGGGCCGCCGAATTTATTGAGGAAAACGGCCAGATCTTTGGTTTTTCCCGACTCAATCGAAAAATCCTCTACGATTTTGAGGGTGTCGGTCTGAACCTTGAGGCTCAGGATGGTTTTAAGGGCGGCCCGCTTGGCTTTTTTCGGTATTGACCAGGAAAAATCCCTGGGTTTTGGCCCGAACACCGTGCCGCCGCCTACCAAAACGGGTGATTTTTTGTCGCCCCGCCTGGCCCGGCCCGTTCCTTTTTGTTTATAAGGCTTGGCGTTGGAACCGTGAACCTCTCCCCTGTCTTTGGTACAGGCCGTGCCGAGCCTTTTATTGGCAAGTTCGCTGTTGACAGCATACCAAATAAGGTCTTCGTTAACGGGAAGAGCGAACACTTCGTCGTTCAACTCCACGGTACGCAGTTCCTTGCCGTCCTTTGAATACACCGTACGGTTCATTTTTCTTCCCCTTACCTCTTAACCGCGCTACGCACCACGACAAGGCCCCGGTTTATTCCGGGCACGGCGCCCCGAATCATAAGAAGTTTTTTTTCCGTATCCAGTTTAACAACCCTAAGGCTTAAAACCGTGACCTTTTCGCGGCCCATGCGGCCGGGCATTTTTACGTTCTTGAAGGTCTTGTGGGGATAGGTGGACTGGCCCGTGGAACCCGGCTCACGGTGAAACTTGGAACCGTGGGAGGCCCGGCCGCCGCCGAAACCGTAACGCCTTACAACGCCCTGAAAGCCCTTGCCTTTGGAAACGCCGCTGACATCAACATAACGGCAGCTTTCAAACAACTCTACGCCCAATGTATCGCCGGGATTCACTTCTTTTTCAAAATCCCTGAATTCCCTGATAACCTTTTGCGGGCCGATTTCTTCCGGAAACTGCCCCGTATAGGGCTTGCTTGCCACGCTGCTCCGCCTGGGAACGGTATCTTTGGGTTTTTGCCAGGGCTTTTTTTTGCCTACCCCAAGCACGACAGCCTCATAGCCGTCCTTCTCTTTTTCTTTCCGGGCTATAACCGTGTTCGGATCCACGCGCAAGACCGTGACCGGCACGAGGTTGCCCGCGTCGTCAAAAATTTGTGTCATTCCCACTTTTCTGGCCATAAGACCCAACATGACATACTCCAAAAAACGGCGCACTATTCCCTAAAAAGATCCTGTTACGGGAACCGTCTGCCTGACTCGCCCAAAGGCGGCATAAACCCGGTCTTCTGCGGCTATTCGCGAAAAATCCGGGCGCTACTGTTTAATTTCAACATCAACCCCGGCGGGAAGTTCAAGCTTCATCAAAGAATCCATAACCTCCGGAGAAGGGCTGATAATATCGATCAGGCGCTTATGGGTGCGCATTTCAAACTGTTCGCGGCTTTTCTTGTTCACATGGGGTGAACGAAGCACCGTGATCTTGTTAATCCGGGTCGGAAGGGGAATGGGTCCGGTAACTTTGGCCCCGGCCTTCTGAACCGTTTGAACGATAGACTTAGAACTCTGATCGATCAACTCCACATCGAAACCGCGCAGCATTACGCGAATTCGTTCCTTCGTCATTATTCCTCCACCCCCGGCTTCCGGAGAAAAATAATGGTTGACATTCCCGGGGGAACGTCAACCAAATTTTCCGTCACTCGATGATTTCAATTACCTGGCCGGAAGCAACGGTTTTGCCGCCTTCGCGGATGGCAAAACGAAGCCCTTTCTCCATGGCAATCGGGTGAATAAGTTCCCCGAAAATTTCGGTATTATCGCCGGGCATAACCATTTCTTTCCCTTCGGGAAGTTTAACCGTACCGGTAATATCGGTCGTTCTAAAGTAGAACTGGGGCCTGTAACCGGTAAAGAACGGACTGTGACGGCCGCCTTCTTCTTTGGAAAGACAATATATCTGGCCCTTGAACTTGAGGTGCGGGGTTATCGAACCGGGCTTGGCAAGAACCTGCCCCCGTTCGACTTCCTTTTTCTCAATGCCGCGGAGCAGCGTACCGACGTTGTCGCCGGACTGGGCCTGATCAAGCAGCTTGTTGAACATTTCAATGCCGGTAACAACGGTCTTCTTTGTCGGCTTGATCCCCACGATTTCAACTTCTTCGTTGAGTTTGAGGATACCCCGTTCCACCTTTCCGGTAACAACGGTGCCGCGGCCCTGGATCGTAAACACGTCTTCAATAGGCATGATAAAGGGCTTGTCGTCGTCCCGTACCGGATCGGGGAAATAACTGTCCATCGCGGTAAGCAGCTCTTCGACACAGGCGCAGGCTTCGGCGTTGTCCGGCTCGGACATGGCCTTGAACGCCGAACCCTTGATGATCGGGACTTCGTTGCCCGGGAAACCGTTCGCGGTAAGAACGTCTTTGATTTCTTCCTCGACGATTTCAAGCAGATCCGGATCGTCTATAAGATCGGTTTTGTTAAGGAAAACAATGATGTTGGGAACGCCGACCTGGCGGGCAAGGATGATATGCTCCCTGGTCTGGGGCATAACCGAATCCGGGGCGGAAACAACAAGGACCGCGCCGTCCATCTGAGCCGCGCCGGTGATCATGTTTTTGATGTAGTCGGCATGGCCCGGGCAGTCAATATGCGCATAATGGCGCTTGTCGGACTGATACTCCAGGTGCCGGGTATTGATAGTGATACCCCTGGCTTTCTCTTCCGGGGCGTTATCAATATCATCAAATTTCATGACCTTGTCACCGTACTTCTTTCCGCAGTACATTGTGATGGCGGCGGAAAGAGTTGTTTTTCCGTGATCCACATGTCCTATCGTACCCACGTTCATATGCACTTTGGTACGATTAAACTTGTCTTTTGCCATTACTCTCCTCCTAAAATATTTAGAAACCTAAGTTCTGTTCATTCCAGCCGGGAACCAGTTTTGTGTCAGGGGGAAAAAGACATTCGTCCGTCCGGGCCTAAAGCCGCTACAGGAACAAAAAATTGTCATTCCACCTATCCCATCAAAACTGATGATCGGTTTGGATCGTATCCATACGGAAAGCGGACCGCTTCCCGTATTTTACCATCTATAGTGAGCAAAGGCCTTATTGGCCTCGGCGTTTTTATGCGTATCTTCTTTCTTCTTGAAAGCGGTACCGGTATTATTATACGCGTCAAGCAGTTCCGATGCAAGCCTGTCGCCCATACCGTGACCGGATCTGGCCCTGGCGGCGTTGATAATCCACCGCATCCCGAGGGCTTCACGCCGGGTTTCCCGTATCTCTATCGGAACCTGGTACGTCGCGCCGCCGACGCGGCGTGATTTTACCTCGATAACCGGTTTTACGTTATCAATAGCCTTCAAAAACACTTCCAGGGGTTCCTTTCCTGTTTTGGTTTGAAGTACCCCCAGGGCCTCGTGAACCAAACGAAGGGCAACCGAACGCTTACCTTCCCACATCATGCGGTTTACAAATTTGGAAACCACGACGCTGTTATATTTTGGATCGGGCAAAATACCCCGATCAACGGTTTTCTTCTTTCTACCCATACTGTCGACCTGTACTACGCCTTTGGCCGCTTGGCGCCGTATTTGGAACGGCTCCGCTTGCGGTCTTCCACGCCCAACGTATCCTTGGCGCCCCGGATAATATGATACCGTACGCCGGGAAGATCCTTTACCCGGCCGCCCCGGACCAGCACCACCGAATGTTCCTGCAGATTATGGCCTATTCCAGGAATATAAGCGGTAACTTCGGTCCCGTGGGAAAGCCGCACCCTGGCCACCTTGCGGAGGGCCGAATTGGGCTTTTTCGGGGTAACGGTCATAACCCGCGTACAAACCCCCCGTTTTTGGGGACAGGACTGAAGAGCCGGCGATTTTGTTTTGGAGGTAACTTGCTGCCTTCCAAAACGAACCAGCTGATTAATCGTAGGCACTAAAAACTCCCCGGCGGAACCGTCATTCCGCCCTACCCGTGCGGCGGACGCAAAACACCCTTCGCGCGGCATCTGGAGACTCCAAATAAAGGTATGTTATAAACCAGGAGTCAAAATATCAACCAATCCGCCGCAAAAACGGACGGAAAACGAATTTCTTCCCGCCGGACAGGCCGGAAAAACCGTATTTGGCAGTAGAGAGCTTAAAACGTATCAAAATTAAAAAAAAAGGTCAAGGCCCTTTTGAAAAATTTTTAAAAAATCGTCGAAAAAGAGGCGCCCGGCGCCGGCGTTTACTTTTTTAATTGGTAAATATTGCAAAATCAGTATACCGTTGAAGAAATATGCCACGAACCACACTCTCTAACTTTCCCGATCCGTTCGTGTCTGTTCGGGCCGTTCGTGGCGAAAATTCCTAAAATCCGATTGTTTTTGATGGTTGAAAGTAAATGCTGGCGCCTTGACAAAAATTCTTTGCAAATGGTATGATTTTTTAGTTATTCCGGTAATTCATGTTACGGAGAAGGAAATGCCCGGCTATAAAATAATGCTTGCATATTCTCGTAAGTCTTTATCCTGTAACGAATTACCGTTACCCCCCCCCCCCCCCCCCATCGCATATACTGCGGTTTAGCTACATTTCCTGATAGATATCACCATTTCTTACTGTTTTATACTATAAATTGTGTTTTTCCCGCAAAAAATCGGCGTTTTCGCGGCGATCCCTCAAAGTAACGGGAAGATAAGTCGAATGAAAGGAGGAAATCTATAGGTGGGCAACAAACGAAAGTATTATGTGAGAATCGGTAAGTTCAAGCCAATCGGCCCGTATAGTATGGCTGAGATAGACAAGATGCTGAGTGACGGAACTTGTTCGTTAGATGACTTTATTCGCCAGGATGGAAGTTCTGACTGGAAACCACTCGGCGATGTCTCACTCAAAGCGGAGCAACTGCCTGAGAAAAAAAGGGCTCCCGATTGGGTTTGGTGGATTGTTGTACCCGTTTGTATTGTAGGCGGCGGGACGCTCGGCGCGTTCATGGCGCAGACGCTGTGGCTGCGGATCCTGCTCGGACTGGCGGGTGCGCTTGCGCTGACCATTGGCGCGTACATTACCGGTAAAATCGTAAACAAGATTAAAACATCGCAATGGCTGAAACGCTGGAAGCGGCTTTCCAACGAAGAGAAACGGGATTGCTGGGAGAAAACCGAATCCTATAAAAAAAAGAAATACTGGAACCTGCTGTCGTCCAAAGATAAAGATATGATGTGGTCGCTCTTAAAGCCGAAACAAAAATACGATATTTGGTCAGAATGGAACGAGGATATCCAAAAAGCATGGTTCCCAAAACTGCCGTTTGACACAAAAATAAAGATCATAACCCAACGGGAAAATAAAAAAACGAAATACTGGAAACTACTGTCGCCTGAAGAGAAAGATATGGTGTGGTCGCTCTTAAAGCCGAAACAAAAATACGATATTTGGTCAGAATGGAACAAGGATGCCCAAAAAGCATGGTTCCCAAAACTGCCGTTTGACACAAGAATAAAGATCGTAACCCAACGGGCAAGCGCCGACGTAGAACGGGAGGATGCCGCCAGCGATGCCGCGCTGGCACGGCAAAACGAATACGAGGCGGCATACGATGGCGCATTTGCCGCAGACCTGTACATGAATTTCGATCCCGGCGCGGGATACGGACTTTTTGACAGTGTGGAATCCGCCAGACAGAAATATGAATACCTGCACGGAATCGCGGAATATTACGCAGCCGTCTGCAACGCTTCTATCGCTTGCATGAGGTTTAATGCAGCGCTCTACGCGAGGCGCCGGGCGGAGGCAATCGTGTACGTCCAGGAAATCACGGAAATTAGTTCCAGGCTGCCCGTCAAGGAGCGAGAAGTCTTCGAAACCACCGCGCTCAACAATGCGCGCAAGGTCAAGGAGATACAGTTTTCGGGAGAACTGCCAGAAATTGCTGTAAGTGCGGATTACGTCTTCGGATCAACGATAGAGGGCTTGTTTTCCGGTATGAGTAGGCGCGACAAAAAGCAACTGGAAAAGTCGGTGGCAAAAACATTAAAAGGGATGTCCGCTGAAAACCGGCTAAAAGCGGCCGGGGCAGTCATTGCCATCGGGGCTGCGGTGGAAATCGGATCAGCCATCCTGAATAAAATCGATCAGGCTTTGGAGGCAAAACGCCAATATAAGGAAGCCGAAGCGCAATTGATTCCGCAGATTAACAGCATCGTGGAACAAGAACAAGAAGCCAACAACGTTTCGAATCGTCTGAATGAACTGATAACATCAATCGACAAGTCGATTGATGTGTACAAAAAGATATTCTCCGATGTATATGGCGCCCTTTATCCCGCGGGCGACCCTTCAAAATCGCCCGAGGCACGGGCGGCTCGGGAAAAATCAGGCGAGGTGTATTTTACTATGGACGAAAAGCAAAAGATCATGGAACTTGCGCAAGTCGCGGGGTACATGATGAAAATCGTTGACGCGGGCATTTGACGCGAGAATTATAGGAGAACACTATGGAAGAGGTGGAAGCGACATCAACGGAGATGCAGACCGTCCGGACGGGCAGGGGAAAATCGTCGGCGCTCAGGGCATTCGAGGCATATTCGAATTTGCCGCCCGAAATTCAGGATGAGGCGCTCAGGGTTTTCGGTGAGCTGGGGAATCGCGCCGCAGACGTCGCCATCGCCGCGATGCAGAACAACACCGAGATCAGGCGGATAAACGCGATGGAAAACGTGATGATAGAGAATATCAGGCTAAAATACGATATGTATCAGCGCGTGTTCGCGGCGGTTTTCGCGGAACGGAAGTCGGCTATCGGCAAGCACTTCGAGGTCATCGACAAGGGTATGCGCGAAAACAATATGCAACTCATCCTCGGCGGTCTTAAGTGTCTGTCCGACATCGTTGCTACAAGCCCGTTCGCCAATCTCGAACAGTTTAGCGCGGCTTTCGATGCCAACGCACTGCCGCCGATATAAATATTTTTTCGAATAACAAAAGGAAAATTGATATATGGCGTATATGTGCATTAAATGCGGTCTGCGCTGGCATAACCGTCCATTGTCCGGAAGTTGTCCGCGTGGCGGCAATCACCGGATTAAATTGGACGACGGGCAGCCGGGAAAACACTGGATGTGTTCAAAGTGCGGACTCCGCGCTGCCGGTTCCACGCACCCGCTTGTCGGTACTTGCGGGCGCGGCGGCGGGCACCAGTGGCGGCGGGTTTAGAAGCAGGGCCATTTTTGTAAACAAATCGCTCCGTTGGAACGTAAAAACAGCCGACAGGCGCGGCATCTATGCCGGAACATGGAGGTTTCTTATGAAAGATGTTTTGAACGAAAATTTGATGTTCGTGCTGCTCAAACTACAGCCGCCGAAAAGCCGAATACGTTCCGATTACACGGTCCCCCATCCGGAGGCCGCTTTCTGTGGAGGAAATACCTGTACAAAAGCCTGCGGCAACAACTGCGTGGGCCGTTGTCCGGGCAGTTGTTTGGGGACCTGTACCCGGAGTTGTCAGGGGAAAACGCGGTAAGCGCCAGGGAAAAACGCCAATGAACCTCCCCGCCCCGAAAACAGAAAACCATTTTTGTCCCAGCCTGTGCGTTACCCACGACTGCAACCTCTCCTGCGTCTATTGCTACCAGAAGCATCGCAGGGGGGAACGGATGACCCTTGAAACGGCGCGGCGGTCTATCGATTGGATATTTACCCATGTGCCGGACTACGCGGACGCGGTGGAAATCAGTTTTATCGGCGGCGAGCCTCTGCTGGAGTTCCCGCTCATCAAGGAAATCACACAGTACGTGTGCGAAAAAAAGCCCGGCATTCCTTTTATCTTCTACGCCACCACCAACGGCGCCGTCCTTGATGACCGGATGAAAGACTGGTTCACTGAGCGCCGGGACTGTTTTTGGCTTGGTCTTTCGATTGACGGAAAACCGGAAACGCACAATCACAACCGCTGCGACTCTTTTGACAGAATCGACATTGACTTCTTTTTACGAAACTGGCCGGAACAGGGCGTCAAGATGACGCTTTCCGAATACTCGCTTGGCCGTCTCGCGGAAGATGTCAAGTACCTTCATTCTTTGGGAATCAGGGAAATAAGCGGCGTTAACCTTGCCGAAGGGAGTTTTAACTGGGATAAAGACGAGTATATAAAAACGCTCGTTCCTCAACTGTCCCGCCTTGTGGATTTTTACGTTGAGAACGACACGCTTAAACCGTGCCAGCTTTTCGATAAAAAGTTAAACGCCTGCGAAGCGCAAAACAAGGAACG
>JAIROH010000081.1 GCA_031257595.1 Treponema sp.
CTTCCATACCCTTGTCCGGCCAGAACGGCCAGGCCGTTACCGGGCTTGGCCATTCGGGAAAAACAGGGATCGTGATATCCGAATGACTGTCCACAACGGCAAATTCCCGGATTCCGTTCTCGTTGTACCATTCCACTTTCCATAAAGGGTTTCCCAAAACCTCTGTCCAGGAAACGGGAAGCTGGGGAAATTCCAGGGCATAGCGGGAAGGCAGAACCGGGTTGGCGCAGCCGGCCAGAGCCAAAAACACGAAAAATGAGGTTTGAAAAAAGCTCACACAAAAACGGGTTTTCATAACCCTATAAGGGCATGAAAACCCGTTTCGCTTTAATTAAAGACGCGAAAAATAACAGGCTGATTGGACACACGTTAATCAGCGTTGCCCCAAGATTGCATTTTTTATACGGATGGTACATACTCTATCAATGGACAGCAAAGAATATCAGGACGCCCTGTCCGCCGCGCTCGAGGCGTACCGTCTTTGGCTCGAAAAATCCGAATTCCCCAAACTTAAAGAAGAATGTAGAACTTTCCACACTTCTTTTGCGGCGATATACAACCAGTTGATTCAGAAACGGCTTATCCACGAAGATCCCTACAAACATGAGGCAAAAATCGGGGAAATCAAGATCCCCAATCCGGTAAGCCAGGAGGGCGATAAAACAGAACAGCTGACGGTAAGCCTTTCCGCCTACGACAACCAGCTTGATTTTCTCGTGAATTTTTCACAGCTCAGCATTGAATTTTTAACCCTGGAAAACATAAAGAGAATTGTCGCCCTGATACGTTATATTGACTGGACTAAATTTAATGTAGACGCCCAGGGTGTTACAACCAAAGCCATGGTGGACATCACCTTACAGATCAGAACCGGCGGAGATCCCCTTGCCGGCCGGATCATCGGCGACGCGCTGGGCGCCCTGGATAAATCAAGCGCCGCAATCATGGGCTATTTAAAGGAAGCGGCAAATTTTGACCGGGAATCCTACAAACTGGAACTCAGGCAAAACCTGACCGGTACCATGAAAACCGGCGAGGCCGTCCTTGAAACCATACGAAAAAAATTCCCCGCCGTGATGCCCGGAAGGCCGTTTTATCCCGACCTTGTGGAAGAGGTCATAAAAGAAGATTTTGGCCCCGGAGGGGACAATATCCGCGAAACGGTTTTAAAACAGCTTGCCGTTCCGGATAACAAACCGAAAGCGGCAAAGCAGGTAGTCTCGTTCAAATCGATCCTGCTGGATGGATGTATGATAATCAGCTCTGTTGGGGCGTCCCTGTCGGACATCGCTCCCCGGCTGGACGAAAACAGCATTGTCCTCCAAAACCGCAAACAGGGCCTTTTTGAACAGCTTAAGACGGCGTTCCGGCAGATGTTCCACAGGGAGCCCGACCCGGTGATCTACGAAATAGAGTACCTTGATACGGCAAAGGGTACGCCGGTACGGGAAAAAGTCAACTTCGGCGTGTTCAGGGCGGAACTGGACCGTAAAATCCGCGGCTTTGCATCCCTTGGCGGCCGCGGGGGAATTTCTTCCCGCCTCGACGCCATGAACGAAAATCAGATCCTTTCCCTTCTTGAAAAGACCGTTCGGGACGCCCAGTCGGTACACAAGACCCTTACGGGCCTTGACGAGTACTTCAAAACGGAAGCTTCCCGTGAAATGCGGGAAAAGATAAAGGGGATAAAGCCCGAATTGGCGACAATCAAAAACGCGATTATTAAAGCAAACCAGAAACGTCATGAATACAGCGCCCAGCTTGAAGAAGAAGAACAGCTTAAACGACTGGGGATTAAAACGGAATGATTTTCCGCCGCGGATCGCGGCAGGCATCGCCGTTGCGCCTTTATGAATTACGCGATTTTTCGGATATATGCGAATTAAGGAGAATTTTATGAAAAAAACAATTGCCGGCAAAGCAGGCTTTGCCGCAGCGCTGTTTCTTACCGCGGCGGCGGTTTTCGCGGATCCTCCTCCGGGACGGAAACTTTTCGAAAAACCCGGCTATGCCGAAACACGGCCGGATCCGGTAAACCGTACGGAGCTTACCGCCGTTTTTTCAGGCGACGAAACGGAGCTGGATTTCCGTAAATCCTATCTGGCAAGCGAAGCCCAGATATTCACCGCCCTTTACGAAGGGCTGTTTTCCTATAATCCCTTGACCCTGGAGCCCGTTCCGGCCGCGGCCAGCTCATGGAGGCTTTCGGAAGACAAAAAAGTCTGGACCTTTACGATTAGGCAGAACGCAAAATACTGGAACGGAGATCCGCTCAGGGCAGAGGACTTCCGGGCGGCATGGCTCAGTCTTTTGGATCCGGTAAAAAATTCGCCCTATTCGTCGCTCTACGACATTATCGAAGGCGCGCGTGATTACAGGCTCGGCCTTATCCGGGATCCCGGGAAGGTCGGAATAAGCGTCCCCGATTCAAGAACCCTCGTGGTCACTCTTAACGCGCCGGCTTCGTTTTTTCCCAGCATGCTCTGTCATCATTCGTTCAGCCCGGTTCATCCTTCAATGGTTAACGCGGACAACTGGACCTCTCCCCTTTCAAACGGACCTTTCTATGTGAGCGAAAATGAAAACGGCTTTCTCGTTCTTGTAAAGAACAGGAACTATTGGGACGCGGGCCGGGTGGCGCTTGAAAAGATAACCATCCGTTTTACGGACGACGATAGCGAAGCGACGGCAATGTGGAATTCCGGCGAAGCCCGCTGGATTGCGGGAAACGTCAACCTTGAGACACTTACGGATCGTTCAGGCATTGTGGTTAATCCGATGTTCGCCACTCACTATTACTACATACGTTCCGAAGGCCCGTTCAGGGATTACCGGATAAGGCGCGCCCTCGCACTGGTTCTTCCCTGGGAAGAGATACGGGGAAACCACTACCTTCCGGCCAAAACGCTGGTTTATCCGATACCCGGCTATCCGGAACTTAAGGCCGTTGAAACAAACATTGAAGAAGCCCAGAAACTGCTGGTCGAAGCCGGTTTCCCCAAGGGCGTGGGCCTTCCTGAACTGGTGATACGCATTACGCCGTCGGAAGACGCCGATCGTATCGGCAAGCTTATGGCCGCCGCGTGGATGGACAAACTGGGCATTCCGGTAAAACTCGACGTGGTTCCCTACAACCGGTATTTCGAGGCGCTTAAAACCAAGGACTACAATGTCGGTTCTACCACATGGATAGGGGATTTTGCCGATCCCTATACGTTCCTCCAGATGTGGCGCAGGGATTCAAACCTTAACGACTCAGGCCACAACGACGCGGACTACGAAGCGCTGATGGAACAGTCGATGGCGGAAGAGGGGGACAAACGGCTTGAAACTCTGGGAGCGGCCGAACAGATGCTGCTTGACCGGGGGACGGTACTGCCCATATCTTACACGCCGGCGCTTAACATTGTCGACACCGACGAACTTGACGGGTGGTTTCCAAACGCCCTCGACATACATCCGTTCAAGTACCTGTCTTTCAAAGCCTTTAAACCCCTGCCGGGGGTAGCGCTGGGATCTATCCGTTGATGGATATTTCGTTTTTTGCTATACTACAATAAATGAGCAAGACCGCAAAAGGCTTTCAGGTGGATCAGAAGATTGTATACCCCAGCCAGGGAGTCGGGGTTATTCAATCTATCGAGAAGAAAGAATTTAAAAACGAAAAAATCCCCTACTACAGGATTTACCTGGAAGTGTCCGACATGACGATTATGGTACCCGTGGACAAGGCCGAAAAATTGGGGATACGGGCGATAGTTCCCAAAGACGAGGCTTTAAGGGCGCTTGAGCTTATCGGTGAAGATTACGACCCCATTCCATCGGACTGGAAACTGCGCTACCAGACGAACCTGGATCTTTTAAAAAAAGGCAGTGTCGGCGATATCGCGACCATTGTACGTTCCCTCTATCACAGGAGCAAGGTAAAAGAGCTTCCCATCCTGGAACGAAAGCTTTACGATTCCGCCCTTAAACTTTTGGAGGACGAGATTTCGTTCTCTCTCCACAAGTCCAGGGACGAGGTGGAAAACCTTATCTTTAACCGCCTTGAATCCCGCTAGTGTTCTGTCTTAATCAAAGGACATAATAACGGCTTTCGTCCGCGTCGCTGCTTATCGAGGCAGGCACACGAAAAAGTTTGGGGGCCTGTCCGCAAAAACCCGCCCCGGGACA
>JAIROH010000122.1 GCA_031257595.1 Treponema sp.
GGCGCGGAAACCCGAAAACCGTCGACGGAACTGGTTTCGCCTGAGTCCACAAATACCGGAATGCCGGAAGCGCCTGAAAATTCCACCGCCCCTTCACTGACGGAAAGGTTCAGCGTGTCGAATTCAAAGATCGTTCCCCGTACCGACGCCGTAGCCGCGGAACCGCGGACGGTAAAATCGGTCCTGCCGCCCTGGATCGGCTTTACGTCCGCCCGTATCCTGCCGGTCTGGAGTTTGAGTTCTATTTTTTCGTTATCCTGAATGCGGGAAAGTTCGGTAATGGAAAGCCTGGTCAGGGGGCGCACGGTAAGAACGGAATTCCCCACGGTAATAACCGCGGTACTTTTGAAGCCCGTGGAGATCAACGTGTCGCCGGTAAGCGCCTGCCCCCTGTAGGCGGGCGTCCAGCCGGCCGCCTGCGGAACTTTCACCTCCACGGTTCCGGCCAGATCGCGTATAAAAGCTTCCGCTGTCCGGGGTTCCTGGGCGGAAATTTCCGCGGCCGAAAAGAGTACCAGCGCCGCGAATAATAATAGCAGCTGTTTCATTACATCACTCCTGTAACAGGCGTTACGCCGCTTGCGTTAAACCGCTCGTTAACACGTTCGTGTTAATGAGCGCCTCTAAAACGAAAATATTGCCTTCATGGAAAAAAGCCAGCGTACCGGCGCGTCGTCCCTGAAAGCCGATCCTGTTTTGGGGAAAAAAGCCCCGCCGCCCAGGGTAAACGAAAGATCCGAAACGGGAACCCACAAAACGGAGGCGAAAACTTCTCCGCCCAGAAAGTAGGAATCACCGTCTATATCCGGATCGGGAAAGCTTGAAGAATCCGTCCTGAGAAAATAGCGGAGATCAAACTCCGCCGAAAGGGAAGGAAGAAACCGCGCCTGGTAGCTTCCCCCCGCCGTCATTATCCCGGAAAATTCCGGCTTTAGTATACGGCCCTGGGCTTCCGCGATAACCGGAAAATAGGCCGCCGTCGACGGTCCCGTTCCGGAAGCCCAGCGCCATGTGAGGGAAAGTCTGTCCGTAACGGCGGTAGGCGGCGCCCAGCCGGCTTCCACGGACGACGCGAAAGCCAAATCGCTTTCTCCCGCGGCTTCCAGCAGTTCCGCCGCTCCCGCCAGGCCAAGATCAAAACCTTTGGGCAGGTTTAACGCATAACGGAGGAGAAGGTACTGGGAGTTGAGTTTGTCCGGAGCGTCCGAAACATCGAACTGGGCCAAAACTCCCGCGTGGAGCGTTCCCCTCGACACGATAAAGCCGGGGAATTCAATCTGGGCGGCGCCCAGAAAACGGCGCGGCGCAAAGTACGTATCGACAAAACCGCCGGGAAAGCCGTCGTAATCAAGCTCCGCGTCGTAATCAACCGGATCGCCGGGGGTCTTTTTGATGTTTGCCGTATCTTTGTACAGAAAGCCCGTGTAATAAAATCCTCCGTTGAGCAGGACGGCGCCCAGATCGGCGGCGGCGTTTATTCCGTCAAAATATCCTTTCGCGGTAAACCGGGAAGGATCCTCGTAGGAAATACGGCCGGCCTTTACCGTAAGCGGGGAAACGGGCCTATAAGACAGTTCCAGGCGAAAAAGTTCCGGAACATACCGCGTTGTTTTCCGCTCTTTCTGACTCCAGTCCACCGAGACTCCCGCCGAAAAGAAAAAGTCTCCCCGGTCTCCCAGTGGGGCGGAAAACCAGGGAGCCAGCGTTGTTTTGGAACTGAGTTCCGCGTTGGAAGCCGCGCCGGAATTTTCCGTGTCGAACTGTTCGCTTACAATGACGCCATAGTCAACGGCAAAAATTCCCGGAACCGCGGTAACAAAGACGATCGTCAAAAAAAGCGCCGCGCGTTTCATTCGCAGTGGGGTTTGATACCCAAGAACCCGTCTTTCGGCAGGGGAGTCTTGGGGCGATTCAGAAATGTTATGTTTAGATTGCATGGTAACAAACCCCACAGTTAAATAATTTCCTTACAGAACGAACCTCGTAAACAATGTAACGCTTGCCAGATATCCCGCCCCTTGGGGCGGGGAGGTTCATCTGCCAAGTACCGCCGGTATTTCAAGCTCATCCTGCCATCTGTCAAGCAATTCGTCTTCGCCGGAATAATGCAGGGTTCTGCCGATTATCCGCAAAAGCCGTTCCCCGGAAACGGTAAAACCGGGATCGCCGCGGCCCTGTATCAATTTTTTGTATACCATTTCTCTGTAGGCGTAACGGGGATTATGAAAGATCGAATACATGATCCCGCCCTTGATGCCGAACGCGTTCATCACAAGGAAGGCCGCGTCCGCAAGCCGCAGCGTATCGTCCGGGCCGCCGGGAACCCAGCCGTTTTCCACGGCTATTGTCCAGGCCGCGTCTTCGGCGTCCGCGCCGGAAAGGTATTCGGGCAAAAGTTCCGCCGCGCCCAGCACAAAGCGGGCGGCCCGGGCGGCGCTTAGCTCCCGGGTTTCCAGCATCCTGTCCAGCTCTTCCGCGGTCTGGGGGAAAAGCGTAGTTGAAGAAAACAAAAACAGGCATATCACTATGGGTCTCATACACATCCCTTTTCCCGGCCAACATTGGCGGAAGTTACACGTCAAATTCTACGGAACCCAGGTACAAGTATCCGATTCGCCACCTTCACCACCAACTTTTACATTGCCCCGGGTATACGTTGTTCCGATGGCGGCATGTTCTACATTACTTGCTACATTACTGGCGTTCTTATTTTCCTTGATTTCCGCATCTGATGCCGAGGAACCGTCAAAAACGGCATTGCTTTCCTGGGTCAAATAAACCCCGCCCCCTTCATTGATACCAGTACCGGTAACCCGGTTTTTGCAGATATGTCCACCGTTCATCGAAAAGGTCACGTTATTATTTACACTCGCATTGCCTACACAAACACCACCTCCCCATTTTTCCGTGGCATTGTACATAATAAAGCCGCTATTCATCGTAATAGTTCCCTTAACCAGCATGATCCCGCCCCCATTGGTAGTAGCGGAATTTCCGTTGGTTGTAGTAGTTGGATTAGATGAATCTATTCCAAGATAAAAATTTGACAGGGTTAGGGAAGTAGTGTCAACACAGATACCGCCGCCATTCGCACCGGCTTGATTGCCATAAATGGAACCTCCCGTAATAGCCGCCGTGGTGGTATTGTACAAATTCAAACCTCCACCGTTCCCGGCGGATTGATTCCCGTAAATACTCCCGGCGCTCATTGAAAAATCCGAAACACCCGAAATGGCCAATCCTCCGCCATACCCGTTGCCGGCATTTGTTGTTTTATTATTCCTGATAACGCCGCCGTTAATGACAACAGAACCGCCCAAAGCGTACACAGCGCCTCCTTGCGTTGAGTTATAATTCTTTTCCAGTATGGATCCTGCCCCCAGGGTCAAGGTTCCACTGTTCATGTATATGAGTGGCCTACTTGATGAAAAAGAGTCTCCATCCAGAGTTATGGTTTTACCACTGTCTGCCTGCAGGGTTAAAGATGCGCCGGTCATATTGAAAAACTCGTTCGTAAAGGTACTGGCTCGGACTAACTTCCAGTTGCCATCTGATTTAATGGTGATTTCTTTCCCTGATAAGAGGTTAATAGTACTGGTAACCGTTATGTCACTGGTAATGGTTATAATAGTCGGTCCAGAGGCGCTGGTTATCATGTTGTCTATATAAGACCAGTCTAATGCGGTAGCCGGGAAGACAATCGTAACGACCAAAGTAGGACCGCTTCCCGCCGGATTGGTTACGCTCGCGCTTGTGTACGTAAAGTCGTCTACCTCAACCCCGGCAAAGGTATAGCCGGTGGCCGCGGTAAGGGTGACGGTAGCCGTGTATGCCGTACCACCGGCAAACGTAACAGGAGAAGACGACCAGGTTATACTCCCCGTGTATTGGGTCGTACCGGTTAACGATGTGGCCGGAGTTCCCCCGGTTGCGGGAGCGGCAAACGCGCCGGTTAAATCAAGGACGGTTACCGCAGTCAATGCGGTAGCCGGGAAGACAATCGTTACCGTCAGGTTGGCGTTGCTTCCCATCGGGTGGGTTACGTTTGTCGCGCCTGTGTACGAGAAGCTGTTTGCCCCAACCCCGTTAAAGGTATAGCCGGCCTTGGCCGTCAAGGCTACAACGGCTTTGTATACCGTACCCGGCGCAAAGGTTGAACCGCTAAACGAAGTCCCGTCATCGTTCTGCCATGCGACCGTTCCGGTATATTCGGCTGTGTCTATTCCCGTAGTAACCGGCGCGGCGCCCCTGGCCGGCGCGGTAACCTTGCCGTCAAGTGAACGCATGCTAACAGTTGCCGGCGTTCCAATAACCAGCTTCCCGGCCGAATCCAGCGAATGCATTGGGTCGGTGAATAGTATTTTGCCTGTCGAGCCGGCGGGAAAACCCGGCGTCAATATTTGCGTACCGGCGGTAACATCGCCCGGCAGCGTTACCGTGACCGCCGCGGACTGGGTAAGCGGCCCCGTTATCGTGATGGTGGTTCCGCCTGCCAGGTACACATCGTTATTTGAGGCAACCAAGGCGGGGCCGTTCATCGTAAAGGTTCCCGTAACATAAACACCGCCGCCATTACCGGAAACGGCGGAATTGCCGCTTATTTCACCGCCGTTCATCGTAAAGGTACCCGCCGCGAATACCGCCCCGCCGTTAGCTGAGATAGTGATATTGTTGGTACTCAGGGTTCCGCTGTTCATCGTGAACGAGGCCAGGGAAGTCATCGTAACAATCGGCCCAACGACAACAGAACCGGTTCCGTCCAGGGTCAACGTCCCGCCGTAAGCCGGAGACGAAGAACCAAGTATAAGATGGCCGCCAACAATGTTAAGGAACGATGTCCCAAAGGTTCCCTCTCTGCCTATCGTAAATGTTGTATCACTCGTCGTTACCGCAATCGTGACGGTTTTGTTGTGTGAAAGCGTTATTGTGTTGCTGGCGTTAAAACTACCGGTAATCACGATAAATTCATCCGCGTAACCGCCGGAATCGCCTGGGGTATCGGCTTGTATCGCGGCTTTGAGTTCCGACCAGGTACTTACTTCGGTATATACCGCCAGTTTAACGTCCGCGCTGGTCCGGCTCCCGGCCTGTACGTCGACAACCGTTTCCCCAATCGCCTTTATAACCGCCGAACCGTCTTTTGCTTTGACCGCCACGGTCCACGGGCCGGGCGGCACTTCAACTACGCAGGTTTCGCCCCACTGTACCGTTCTGGTTATACTTTGCCCGCCCGGGCCGGAAAAGCTTAACTCATAAGAAAGGCCGCTTTTGGATATGGTTGTCAGGGCTGTTTTTGCCGGGCCGGACAGATCGACACTAATAAGACCGTTATCACCGGTGGAAAGAGGATAATCCAGCGGGTTAAAGCAGGCCGCGAGGGCCGCCGCGAGAAAAATACCGAAGAATAGGGGCAAAAAACCCGCCGGGGGCTGTTTTAAAGCGTCGAATTTTGATCCGGGAATCCTTGTTTTCATGTAAGCCCCCTTAGGCAACGCTGATTAACGTGCGGCTTCGCCAACTGCGTTGGCGTACCAACTGCGTTGGCGTACCAACTGCGTTGGCGTGTCAGCGCTTCCTTAGATAGAGTAGTCTATCACTGGCCGCCGGCTTTGTCATCAGTGTTAACGCACGATTTTACGAAGAAAATCGCAATCAGGGGGATGACGACGAAATGATAATTTTAGTATACTCTAAAAGGAGGAACATATCGTGGCTTTATCGGCGGAATTGATGAAAAACGTGCCGACTCTGGAAGAGTTTTGGGCCGTCTTTACAAAGTCCCAGGAAGAGATTGCCCGGCGGGAAAAAGAGACCCAGGAAGAGATTGCCCGGCGGGAAAAAGAGACCCAGGAAGAGATTGCCCGGCGGAAAAAAGAGACCCAGGAAGAGATTGCCCGGCGGGAAAAAGAGACCCAGGCGGATATTGCCCGGCGGGAAAAAGAGACCCAGGCGGATATTGCCCGGCGGCGAGAAGAATGGGAACGCGGTATGGCGGAGTTACGGGCGGAAAACCGGAGAACAGAGCGGATAGTCAATCGCGTAAGCAGGCAAATGGGCGATCTCCACAACCGGTTCGGGGAGTTGGCGGAACATCTTGTGGCGCCCGGAATCATCAGGCGTTTTAACGAGTTGGGCTACCATTTTGACGATACGATCGCCGAACGAGTCAGGCTTCTTGACAGTACCGGGCAAAAGATTCTGACGGAAATAGACCTTTTACTTGAAAACGGGGAATATTCCATAGCGGTAGAGGTGAAAAGCCGGCCGGCGGAAAGGGATGTTGTTCACCACGAGAACCGGCTTGGGATTCTGCGGGAACATAAAAACAGACGAAACGACAGGCGAAAAATCCGGGGAGCGATAGCCGGGGCGGTTTTTCCGGAAGATGTGAAAGCCGCGGCTATCGAGACGGGGTTTTATGTGATTGAGCAGTCCGGCGACACAATGAGAATAAGCGTACCCGAAGGTTTTAGGCCCAGAGACTGGTGACATTTACAAATTCGAGGCTCTTTCAAAACTTCAGTTTTGAGAGAGCAACCACTAAAAAAAGCGGTTTTGTAGGCCGTAGGCCGAAAAACCGCAAGAGCTTCGGCAAAACCAACCGGGTTTTGCAAGAAGCTCAACGTTTTGTTTTTTCGCTGCCGTTTGCGGGCCTGGCCGTCCTGGCCGGGACTTTTTTTCCGTCATGCGATCTGCTGCGTAACGGGCCTTTTGAGGTTGACGGATGGAGTCCCGGCGGGGGGATCCACGATCCTCCTCCGTTTGTTTCCGTTTGGTTCAGCCTGGAACCGGACAGGTCAAGCGTCGAACGTTCGTTTTCGCTTACCGAAGACGGCAAGGCGGTTTCAGGCGCGTTCAGATGGGACGCTTCGCGGATGTTCTTTATCCCTTCGGCGCCGCTTGAAAAAAACAGGGATTACCTTGTCGGCCTTGGAACCGATGCCCAGGATACCAAAGGCCTTTCCCTGGAACGGCGTTTTGAGGCTTCGTTTAGTACACGGCCGGAAAACATACGTCCGGTTTTTCTGGAAAGTTTTCCTCCCGACCGCGGCGTTCTCGCCGGTGAACGGGAGACGATCCGGCTTGTGTTTTCCCGGGCAATGGACAGATCCACATTCAGCGGCTTTTCATTCAGCCCTTCGGTTTCGGGGGTCTGGTCAACTGAAGATTCCGGTTGCAGCGCGGTGTTTAGTCCGCAGGAAAACTGGATTGCCGGAAAAAACTACCGGCTTACCGTTGATTCGGAAATCAAAAGCGAACACGGCCTTGGCCTTGGTAAACAGACGATCCTCCATTTTTCCGCCGGGCTTGATACGGAAGCTCCCGCTCTTGTTTCGGCCGCCGTTCTTGATCGCGAGGATGCCGTACTCAAGTACCTTGAAACCGATCCGGAAAGCGGCGTTGAAAATTCCGGATGGGAACGCGGAGGCGGCCTGGAACTGGTTTTTTCGGAGCCGGTCGATTCCGCGTCGGTTGTTTCGGCGCTTTCTTCCGCGCCGTCATTGGGCTTTACGCTCCGGTCTCCTCCGGGCTACGGAGAGCGTCACGTGTTACGCCTCGCTTCGGAACCGGCCTGGGGAAGCTCTTTTACGCTGGAACTCGGCAATTCCGTAAAAGACGGATCGGGCAATGTCCTTGCGGAAAAGTACCGCTACAGCGTAAAAGCCGACGGGCCGTACTCAAAACCGCCGTCGCTTGCCGGAATCAGGCTTCCGCTTAATCCCGGTGAAGCGGATATGGATCCCGCCGTCTACCTTCCCGGGGATCTTTTTGCCGATCTGCCGCTTGAAAGTTCCGTATTTCCGTTCGACACGGGAACGGATTTCTGGATAGAGCTTTACTTCGACACCGCCGGCGGGCCGCTGGGTTCCGCGGACATTGATCCGTTTTCGCTGATGGAAAAATTCGGCGTTGTCGTTACAAATAACGCCCTCTCGTTTTCCCCGCGTGAAATAAAACTTTCAGGTTTCAGCATCCCGGAACCCGTTCCCGGCTGGGAAACGTTTTCCAGGGCGGAGATCCGCGGCGTTTTGAAAAATCAGCCTTACGGCGGCATGGTTACGGTTCAGACCGCGCAGGGCCTTGCCGACAGTTTCGGAAACCTGAGCGGTGAAGCGTTCAGAATTCTTCTTGTCAAATAAGGGGCCAAAAATGAAGAAAAGGTATTTTAATTCTTTGTATCTTCGCTGTTTCACTGTTACCGGGATACCGGCGGAGGATGTATGCGGCGTTTGATAGAACTGTGCGCGAGGCGGCCGGTGACGGTTATCATGTCCCTCGCGGCGCTTTTGCTTGCCGGGCTGTATTCCCTTTCCGTTTTGCCGGTTCAACGGCTCCCCGATTATTCGTTTCCCAGAGTAACCGTGGAAACCCGGTATCCCGGAATGGGCGCCGAAGATATCCGTTCAATCGTAACCGTCCCGATCGAAGACGCCCTTTCTTCGGTAAAAGGCTTGAGGCGGATACGGAGCGTTTCGCGTGACGACGCTTCCCTCGTGGTGCTGGACTTCGCCTGGGGCGCCGAAAGCGGAACCGCGTCGGTACTGGTACGTGAAGCAATCGACGCCGTTTATCCGGGCCTGCCGGAAGGCGTGCAAAAACCCGCGATCATTCCCGGCGATCCCGAAGAAGAACCGCAGATCGTCGTGGAAGTGAGTTCTCCCCACGGGGAAAGTTTCGCGAGGAACCTGGCGGAATACGAGATCCGGTCGCGGCTCAGGCGCGTTTCCGGCACAAGCGCCATCGTGCTTTTGGGAGGAGAGCTGCCCGAACTGGAAGTTCAGGCGGATCTTCCCCGCGCGGTTTCGCGGGGCTTTTCCCCCGCCGACATTGCCGCGCTTATCGCTTCGGAAACTTCATCGATTCCGGCGGGGAACGCCAGGGAAGGAGACATGGAACTTGTCGTCGTAAGTTCCGGTCGGCCCGAATCGGTTGAAGAACTTGCCGGCCTTGTACTGCCTTCTTCAAAGGGGCCTCTTGTTCTTGAAGACCTGGGAAAGGTTTTTACCGGAACGGCCAGGAAGAAAAGCCTTTTTATCTCGCCGGAGCGGAACGGCGCCGCCCTTGAAGTCTACCGGAGGCCGGGCGCCGACCCGCTAAAGCTTTCACGGGATGTCGTCAAAGCCATTGACGAGGCCGCCGCTGTTTTCGGCAGGGACGCGGACATAACCGTTGTCTGGGACGAAGCGCCTTCCATTACCGGCGGCATACGGAACCTTTTTCTTTCGGCCTGTTTCGGAAGCGCCGCCGTAGCGGGAGTGCTTTTCTATTCCCTGCGCCGTTTCAGGTACAGCCTTCTGGCGGGTTTTTCCATCCCCCTTTCGGCGTCGGCCTCTCTTTCGGTTCTGGCCATAAGCGGCGCTTCCCTTAACGGGATGAGCCTTTCGGGCATTGCCCTGGGCATCGGCCTTGTCTCGGATACGGCGGTGATTATCCTCGACCTGCTCCACAAAAGCTTTGGCCGGGAAGAGGCGCCGCCTGACTTTGACAGGCTGAGCCGGGCCGCCGCGTCGGTCGCCGCTTCCAGCCTGGGCGGAACCGTTACGACGGCGCTGGTATTTTTGCCGGTACTGTTTTTGCCGGGGCCCCTGGGTTCCCTGTTCGGCGATCTTTCGCTTTCCCTTCTGGTTTCCGTCGGAACAGGCTGGGCCTACGCGCAGTTTGCCCTTCCCTGCCTCTACCGCCTTTCGTTTAAGGCCGCTCCCAAATCTTTCCCGGCCAAAAATTTAACCGCGAAGGCGGAACAATTTCACCGTTGTCAAAACGGCGGGCTTTTTCCCCGCCGTCCGCGCCGGCGGAAACAGCCCGCCGCGCGGGGCTGTTACGCGGCACTGCTTAAAAAGGTTTTGCGGAAACCCATCCCCGCGCTGATTCTCGCCGCCGCCCTCAGCGTCTTTGGCCTGGTCCTGCTTTCCCGGCGGCCCGCCGCGTTTGTTTCCTCAGGGGGAATACAGGAACTGCGCTTTACGCTTGATTTCCCGGCGGGGACGATCCTTGAAAGCATGGAAAGCGAAGCCGAGGCGGCGGCCCGGAGTATTGCCGGGATTCCGGGAATCGCCGCCGTGTTCGGCCGCGCCGGGGCGGAAGACGAAGATACGGGGAAACGCGCCGATCCCGGTTACCGGAAAGAAAGGGCGATCCTCCGCTGTATGCTGGTTCCGGGCTTTGACGCGGACAAGGCCCTTGCCGAACTGAACGCGCTTGCCGGTTCGTTAAAAACCGGAGAGGCCGCCCGCGGCGTGTCTTTCCCGCCCGACAAAACGGAAAAACTTCTCGGGCTTTCGTCAGACGCCGCGTTCGCGCTGCGGGCAAAAGATCGGGAAGAGCTTGAGCGGCGTCTGGCGGCGGCGGAAAAGACCATTACCGGTTCCGGCCTTGTGTCGAAATTCTCCGTCCGGCCCCGGGAAAAACGGCCCGAGATACGGATACTGCCGGACAGGGCGGCTTCCGCGTTTTTAGGTCTCTCCCAGGCGGAAGCCGCCCGCTCCGTTTACGCGTCCCTTGAGGGGGTTGCCGCCGGAGAACTTGAGATCGGCGGACGCCCCCTTGAGATGAAGGTAAGCGGAGATCCGGCGGGCCTTTCGCTTGAAAAGCTTCCCGTAGCCGTTACGGAAAACGGCCCGGTATTTCTGGGAAGCATCGGGAACATGGAACGCCGGGAAGTTCCCTCCGCCCTGCTCAGGCTTGACAGGAGCGACGCGGTTTACCTGGATGTTTTTCCCGAACAGGGGCGGGAAAAAAAGCTCGCGTCGTTTTTGACCGTCCTTTGCGGGAACGGCGGACAGGAGGGGTTTTCACGGGCCGACGATTCGGTATTCGTTCAGTACAAAACCTCGCTTGTGCTTACGACGCTGCTCGTGCTGATTATCCTGTACCTTTCAATGGCCGCCCTTTTTGAGTCGTTTTTGCTTCCGCTGATTCTTATGCTGACGATTCCGTTTTCACTGGCCGGGGCGGGACCCGTTTTGCTCCTTAGCGGCGCTTCCGTCGATTCGTCATCTGTTTTGGGGCTTATGGTTCTTTTCGGGCTGGCGGTAAACAGCGGCATGGTTCTCTTTGAACGGGCGCTTGAAAAAACCGGCCGGGGCCTTTCTCCCGGAACGGCCGTTTACGGAGCGGCGATGGACAGACGCGTTCCGATCCTCGCGACGACATTGACCACGGCGCTTGCCCTTGTCCCGATGGTTTCGTCGCTGGGCGGAGGCCAGCGCTCCATGGCCGCCGCGATGCTCGGCGGCGTTTCCGCGTCCACGCTGCTGAGTTTGTTCGCCCTGCCGCCGGTTTTTATTAGGTATCTGAGGAGGAAGCGCCATGGCTGAGGGGAACCTCATGGATAAAGGCTGGCTTTCCCGGCCAAGGGCGGCGCTGGCGTTTGTCCTCGGCCTCTGCGCCGTTTCGGTTTTCCTTATCCGTTCTTCGGCCTCGGGACTTTCCCGTTCGGGGACCCTCGTTTCAGCTGACGGCGAGAGTTTTACCGTGATTCAGAGGTATTACGGAGTCGACGCCGCGGAAATGGAACGGATCGCCGCGATCCCTCTCGAAGACGCCCTTGCCGGTATCCGCGGTTTGAAGAAGATTCGCAGCGCGAGCGAGAACGGAATGGTCAGGGTGGTTGCCCATTTCGAGGGAAAGGCCGCCGGCCGCTACGAAGCGGTACGGGAAGCCGCCCAGAAAATATACAAACAGCTGCCGCCGGCGGCCCAGCGGCCGGAGATTCTTTCCGCCGACGCCGGCCGGCTTCCCGTATGGATTGCGGCGGTCGCTTCGAAAAAGAGCGGGGTTTCGCCGGGAACCCTGCTGGAACGAAACGTCAAGCCGGTTCTGGAAAGCCTTCCGGGCGCCGGAGAAGTGGAGATTTCGGGCGCGGCGGCCGGAGAAATCGTCATTGCGCTTGACGGATCCAGGGCCGCCCTGCTCGGCCTTGAAGCCGGTGACGTTGCCGCTCCGCTTGCCCGCAACGACGCTCTTTTCAGGGGCGGAAAGCTGCTTGAAGGGAACCGGGAAGTTCCCGTCGTCTTTGACGGCCGTTACGACGATGTCCGGAACCTTGAAAAGGCCCTTGTCCCAATCCGGGGAGGAGCGGGTTTTGTAAGCCTTGGAGACATCGCTTCGGTACGGGAAGAAGAAAAAGAAGAGGTGAGCCTTTCGCGGCTTAACGGAAAGGAAACGGCGGTGATTGCCGTTACCGCGGGCGCCGGCCTCGGCAGGCTTTCCGAATCAATAGGGAACGAGATCGCGAAATTTGAGGAGCTGGAATTTACCGTTCTTTCCGACAGGGGAGAAGAAGAACGGGACGCGTACCGTTCCGTGCTTGACGCGGCGATTCAGGGTTCCGCCGCCGTGGCCCTTATGGCGGCGCTGCTCTGTTTCAGGAAAGGCCGGCTGCTCTTTGTGCCTGTCTGCGCCCTGTCCGTTCCGGCGATCATGCTTTTTTCCGCGGCGCTGCTCAGCCTCCTTGGAATTGAGCTTGATACGCCGGTTCTGGCCGGCCTTTCCGCCGGCGCCGGCGCGGCGGTAGACGCCGTGATCCTCTGCGCCGAATATCTGGGAAGCGCCGCCACGGTTCCGGAAGGCCGCCGCGCGCTGGCTTCGTTAAGGTTCCCCGTTGTCTCCGGTTCGGCTACGACCATCATCGCGCTTTTTCCCCTGGTTTTTCAAAAGCTCGCGCCGGGCTTTCATTCGGTCGCCTGGGCGGTCGGCTCGGTCAACTTTGTCTCGATGGTTCTCGCCCTGACCCTGCTTCCGCCGTTGTTTTTGTACAGGCGCGCGTCCTCCGCGTCTTCCGCGCGAAAACCGGGTACGCAAGCGGTAAAGAAAAAAGGGATGGAGACAGTTCCCTCACAACCGGTCAGGCGAAACCCGTTTTGCCGTTTCCATCCGCGTTTCCGTCCGCTGTCAAGACTCCTGGCGGCGCATGTCCGGTTTTGCGTAACAAAGCCCTTTGCGATCATCGCGTTTTGGCTTTTACTGACCGGCCTGGGCCTCGCTTCGCTTGTAACGGGCGGCGCCGACACAGGTTCCCGGATTTCGGAAAATTCCGTATACGCCCAGGTTGAATTTGACGGGGGCCTTCGCAGGGAAGCCGTCGACCGCGCCCTTGCCGCTTTCGGCGAATCCCTCAAAGCCGCGGCGGGGATTACCGACGTTCAGACAAGCGCCCGTACCGGCTCCGGATCGGCGCTGCTACGTTTTGATCCGTTCCTGCTTAACGCCGAAAAAGTGCGGGCGCTGCTCCGCTCGACGCCCGTTCCCGGCGGTTTTGTCTATATAAACGAATCTTCCCCAAAAGAGCGGATATGGGAACTGTACGTGAGCGGGGACGACGGCGGGCGCTGCGGGGAGTTTGCCTCGGAAGCCGCCCGGATATGCATGTCCCTTCCGTTTGTTGACGAAACGGTGCTTAACTTCAAGGAAGGTCCGTTGCGGCTGACGCTGAACGCGGAACGGGAAAACCTCGCCGAAGCGGGCCTTTCGTTTTCGGGCCTCGGGGCCATGCTCAGGTACAGCGTACATGGCCCGGTAATCTACAAACGTCTTTCGCCGGACGGAGAAACCGATGTCCGCCTCAAGTGGGGTCGGGGCGGGGAAACTCCGGGCAGGGACGGAATCAGGCAAAGCGCTTTTACGGGATCTTCGGGGCCTGTTATTGCCGGGACGCTTTTCAGGGAAACCGAAGACCGGGAACCGGGCATCATACAGAGAATAGACCGGAGGAGAAGCGCGTCGATTTCCATCCGCACAAAAGCGGCGGATCCCCGGAAAGCCAGGGATCTGATTATGCCGGCCCTGTCAAAGCTCGCGCTGCCGCCGGGATACGGAATTGAATTTGATCCTGACGCCGTTCAATCCGCCGAAGAACTCAGCGGTTCCTGGAAGATGTTTGTCCTTGCGCTTTTTTTGTGTTACTTCGTTATCGCTTCTTCACGGGAATCTTTCCTTTTTCCATTCACGGTTCTTGCCGTGGTTCCGCCGTCCCTTGCCTTCCCGGCTTTGTTCATGGCTTCCCTGGACGCCGCTTCGGCCTCGGCGTTTATCGCCGTGTCGGGCATGGCGGTAAACGCCGCGGTTCTTGTCGCCGATACCCGCGGCGGATCCGCGCTGGGGCTGTACCGGGTTTTACGCAAACGTTTCCCGCTTCTTGCCGCGACGGGCGGCACGACGATAGCGGGGGCGCTGCCGTTTTTGTTTCTGGCCCGCTCTTCCGTTTCCGTGGTCAGGTCTCTTTCCCTGGTTTCGGCCCTGGGCGTGGCCGCTTCGGTTCTCTGTTCAATCTCACTGATTCCCGCGCTGGCATCGTGTTTTCCGCGGATGTTCGCGCAGTCCGCGTTTTCGGTACGGTGATTCAATGTGTAACATTGACAGCTATATAACAATGGAGTAATTTTTTCTTATGATCGAGGAAGCTATGCGTGAGCCGGAAATGGGGCTGACTTTTGAAAAAGTCTGGGCAATGTTTCAGGAAACCGACCGCAAATTCAAGGAAACCGACCGTAAATTCAAGGAAACCGACCGTAAAATCAGCAAACTGGGCAGCCGGATCGGCGATCTGGTAGAAGAGATGATCGTCCCCAATATCCTGGAAAAGTTTGGTAAACTGGGTTATATCTTCGGAAAGGTAGCCCCCAATGTACGTTACAGCGATTCCCGGGGTTTATACGTTGCCGAAGTTGATATCCTGCTGGAAAACGGGGACGCCGCCCTGGCGGTGGAGGTTAAGGCCAAGCTGACGGATAACGATGTACGGGACCATCTGCGGCGGATGGAAAAACTACGGCGCTATGCCGACGAACACCATGACAGGCGGAAGCTGCTGGGAGCGGTGGCCGGGGCGATAGCTTCGGAAGAAGTTAAGGCCTTTGCCGTCAAGAGCGGTTTTTTCGTTTTAGAACAATCGGGAGATACGATACGGATCAGTGTCCCCGAAAATTTCAAGCCGCGAGAGTGATAAGTTCATTCGTAGTGATGGGCCATCATGTATTCCCGCAAGGCCGCGTTTATTCTGGTTTGATACCCCTTGCCAAAGGAACGAAACCATTCAAGAACATCGGCGTCATAATTTATCTTAACCGGTATTTTAACCGGCTTGTAAAGGGAACGGTTCAGCAATTTGGCCGGAACGAGGCGGGCCAGTTGTTCTGTCGTAAGCGGGGGCATGTCGGAAACGTCTATATCTTTATCTTTCAACCCTTTGAGTTTTTTGATACGCCCTGTATCAAGAGGTGGTAAGGTATCAATTGTTCTCTTCACGATCCCAGATGAATTCAATGTCCGTCATTTTATACCTATAAAAATATACACCGATTTTATGCTGCCTGTCAAATGAAATTTGACAAAAAAACGGTATGACATTTGTCATATTTTGACGAAAACATTTGCATTTTTGTTTTATCGTTTGTACTATTCGTTTTGGATACAGAGGCTCTTTCAAAACTTCAGTTTTGCAAGAAACTCTACATATTGTCGTAGGAAAGGATGCCCGTGTCCGCGGGCGGTACGCAAAAAAACAGAGGCCTCCTATGGCTAAGCATCTCAAGAATTTTTTCGGGATTACCGTTTTGGTAACGGCAATCGGCATCCTTAATGCCCAGACAATTCCCGGTATCAGGGGTATTGATCAGGGGGCTTTTCAGTATCATTTTGACAGGGCGGACCGGGAAACCGATCCCACTTCCTGGATGGAACAGGCCCGGCGTGGCAGGGAACTTGCCCTTGGAAGCTGGGAGCGGACGGCTCTTGAACTGTACGAGGATCCGGCCGTTCGCGCCGGGGCGGCCGGGGAACTTGCCCGCTGGTCGGAAGAAGAACTGGAGCGCCGTTTTGCCCAGTGGCTTTTAAAACGTTTTTTTGGAGCGGATTCAGGGGATATGGCGCTGGCTCTTTTAAAAACGGCGGACGAGGCGAACAGGCTCTACGCCTATCATACGGACGATGACGGAAACATCATCTACAACGATGATTCCGGCGATCCTGAAGCGGTACGCCCTTTTGAAGGCAGGGACGTCGAAACAGACAGGGCCGCCTGGCGTGAATTTGTCTCCCGTGCCGGAGAAACCGAACTTGGTTCTTATGCGGCGGCGCTTTCCGTACATTTTCCCGAACTTCTGTTTTATATACCGGAAGAAAACCGGGAAGAATTTCAAAACAGCCTTATTTCGGTATATTCCCGGGCCCTGTCGGCGCGGGAAACCGAGTTCAAGGCCCTGCTTGCCAGGGAAGAACGGCTCTTTATTGCCCGCCGAACCGGGGATATTTGGAGCATCCGCAAAAAAAGCGAAAACGAGAGCGCATCGGCGATTACCGCTCAGCTTGTGAAAGAGGCGGACGCCCTGTGCGCTGAGGGAATCGCTTCGCTTGAGCGGCGCATTGAGTCCGCCCGTTCCGGTTCGGACGATCTTTCTTTGGCCGGTAATGATTGGCTTGACGATTTTCGGGAACAGTTTGAAAAGGGGATAAGAGCCTGGCAAACAGCCGAAGAACAGTTTTTGATCCGGCGTATGGAATGGGAACGCGACAGCGGCGAATACTTTCTTGCCGGTCAGGAAGCCTGGCAGAACGCCTTTTCGGAATTTGAAAAACAGCAGCTTGCCTGGTAAGAAAAAGCCAGGGAACTTTTCAGAAACGGAGAAGAACTTTTTTCCGGCGCGTCGGAACATCTGCAGTACGCAATCGCCGAAGCAAAGGCGGAATTTGAAAAAGACGCCGAACTACGGATCGGCAACGGCGTGGAACGGGCAAGGTCCTGGGTCGATATGTACATTACCTGCGCTTCGGTTCTTGCCGATGTACGGGAAAGCGTCAATTTCTGGCTGAAACGTTTTGTGAACGACAGCCCTCCTTCCCTCGACGGCGGGACACTTGCCATATGGGCGGACGGTATTCTCAGTTCAGGACGGACCTTAAACGCGGAACAGAGGGCGGCGGGCCAGGAACTTGTCAGATGGGCAGAGCTGTACATTCAGTACCGTAATAAGGCGGAGGAAGCCAAAACGGCCCTTGAAACGGAATTTGCCCTGGCTCTGGGGACCAACGCGGGCGGCTTAACCGATGTGCTGGATACGGCCAGCGAGGATTTCCACCTGGACGAATACCAGGTGGAAATCATCAGGGCACAGGCGATCGCCGGATACTGGGAACAGCGGCTTGCCGTCGCCGAAGCCGTATCCGCCTACGCCGAGGAACTTACCGCGGGCCGCCAGACCGAAGCGGAAAGCCTTTCCGCGTGGAGGAACGCCAAAGCGGGCTATGACGCCGCCCTTGCGTCGTATTCCGCCGTCCAGGAACAGCTCCGTTCGGCGAATCTTTCGGTCGCCGAAGCGCGGGAAGAAATGCGCCTTGCGGCGCTGGCGCTTGACGGCGCCGAACGGCGTCTTGAAGAACTAAACGCGAGTTACGCCCTTCAAATGGCATCGTACCGGCTCAATTCACGGGATTTTATTCTGGAAGAACTCGGTTCCTATTACGCCTCGCTTATCGAACAACGGGAAAAGCGGGAACAGGACGGCGCGTACTATACCGGTTATTTAAAGGCTCTGCGGGATTATTCAGACGCTTCCGGTCTGGCGGAATCCTGGGGAAAACTTGAAAGTATCGTCCTGGGATTGGAGACCGGTGAGCTGCGGGCGATGAAGCTGGCCCTGCTTGGAACCGAATCCGCCGCAGACTGGTACTTCACGTTCAGCGGAACGGAATCTTCAGCGGAAGAACGGCGCCTTCTTGAGGAAGAAGGTCTCCTCAGGCGTCTTGAAAGGGAATCCGAAAGCGAAGGGGGAAAGGCCGCCCTGCTGCTTCAAGTCTACCGGGAACTGGCCCCGTATTCCCAGGCGGCGCGGAAAGAAGCCGTTGTTTCCGCCTTGAGCGGGATGAGCCGGGTTTTTGCCGAATACGGAATTGAGGCCGCGGACGGGACGCTGCCTTCGACGGGTCTTGTCGGCAATGCTTTGTCCCAATACGCGGTTCGGCAGGGAATCGACTACGGAAAAGCCGCCGCGGAATTCTTTGTCAGGATTGATGAAGAAACGGCGTTTATCCCCGATTGGATAGAACAGGAAACGGCCGCGTGGAAAAGCGCGGCGCTTGTTTACATGGCCGCGAAAACCGTTTATGACGGAAAAACCCCGGCGGAAACCTTGTTGTTTGCTTCCGAAATGTACCGGGAAAAAGAAGAAAAACTCCAGGCACTATACCTTTACGATTTTTATTTTTCGGTTGGAGAAATTCCGGATTTTGAAAAACCCGAGGAAGACGACCGGACATTGGCCGCCGAAGCCGCGTATTACCGGTATCTTTACGAATACCTTGGGGCCTATGAAAACACCCTCGGTACAATGGACACGGCGGGTTCTGACGCCGAACATTGGAGGACCTACATTTCCGATCCTTTTTTTGCTTTGTACAACCTTAATAAAGACGAAGCCGTACAAATAAACGCCGCCTCCACGGGAAACCCGGATCGTGAAACCGGCGGAATAAAAGGAGCCCTTTCCTGGGAAGAAGGACTTTTGGCCGATGCCTGGGAAAGCGCTGAAAGGGAGCGGGAAAAACTGGAAAAAGCCTTTCGCCTCTTCCTTGACAGTCCTTCCGGCGCTTCCACGATCCTGTTTCTGGAAACAGCGGGAAGGTATTTGGATAATCCGGAACTTGCCTGGGAAAATCTTTTTGACGAAACAACTCTGGTGATAAATTATGAATTTTACACAGATGAACAGGACAAGCTGGCGGTGCTTTTAGATACCGACAGGTTCCTTGCGGCGGAGATCTCGCGTCTTGGCCTTGGATTCAGCAGAACATCCGCCGACAGGGCCGAAGCACAGGAAGGGCTGGAAAGAATATCCAAAGAACTGGAAAGGCTGCAGTTGAGTTACGAGACGGTTTTTGCCCAATACATTGAGGCCGCCGACGCTTTTGCCCGGGCCGGCTCATCCTATGAAAACATCTATACGCGGGCGAAGAACCTTTTTACGGCGATGGAAAAGGCCCGGCTTGAATATGAAAAACAGGACGCCGTCCGGCGTTGGGCGGAAACCGCTTATCTGTATAACAGCGGGGAGTATGTTGAGACCGCATATTATATGGAGCCGAAGGAAGAATTGGCCTACGCCAGGGAACGGTCCGAACGGGCACATACGGCGCTACGGGCTCTTAGGGATTTGTACGACAACGGCGAGGAAAAAAGGCCCTATGAAAACGAAGAATACAACAGACTTTATGAAGAATACAAAGTCAGTTTCGGCCGGATGTTCCTTGCCGCAAAAGCCATGACCGGGCTTGAAGACGCCATCGTTTTTGAGAAAAGCAACAATGTGTCTTTGTATGATTCCCTTTCCGTCCAGGCATCCTCGTATGTCAATCCGGCGTTTGTTGAATTTGTTACAGGTTCCGAAATTCCCGTGGAAAATCCATGGTTTAATTATCTTACCGTAACGAATGACGGCAAACTGTCGTTTTCTTATGATCCTGCCACATTTAAGCTGACAGATCCTTCGAATGTTTCTTCGGACGGATTGTCATCGTACTTTGGAAGCGAAGGCCGCGCCTTTGGCGAAAGTTCCCAGGTATCGGCTTTTGAAAAGGCCCTGGCCGACTGGAGTGCGCGTATGGACTCTTACCGGTTGGACGACATGGGGAATTTCCTCCGCTGGGGGCTTGCGCTTGATTACCTTGTAAGGCAGTTGATCGAAAACAATCCTGATATCGAGGGAATAGGCGCCAGTTATACGCTGAGCGATTTGGGCGAAAACGGTTCGTTGAAACTGGACGGTACGCGGCTCAATTCAATATTAAGCCGTTTAAGGAACGGGCAGCTTCCTGATGTTCAGCGTTCAGCTTATAACAGCTTGAGTGATTCGGAGAAGGCCGATCTGGAATTTTTAGCGGCTCTTGTTCTGTCGGGCGGAGGAGGAGCCGGGTCCGGCGGCTTGACCAGGTCGTCTGAATGGCATGAAATGCGATGGTTGAACAATAAAGCAAATTCTTATCGTCATAAAGTGAAGGTTGTTTTTGTTACTGTGGTTGTTTACAGCTGGCCCTATACTTTTGACTCAAGTGAAGTAGACTACATTCGCGAGTTTTCCAAAAATCGGGCCAATTCGATTTACAATATGATTTATTCAGAGCGTAAAGAATACACAGAAGCGGTTTCGGGTCTGTCACAAACATGGCAGGACTATCAAGAGTCCTGTGAAAATCTGGCGGCATTTTTGGGAAATAAAGACGGGGAACCAGTTGAGTGGACCGGCATAGAAAAGGCCCTGACGGCCTTGCGGGTTTTTACGGAAGAAGACATTTCGGAACTACATGGATGCTGGGACGAAATGCTTGCCTACCATGACAGACAGGGAGAACCCCTCCTGTTTACGGACAATGTGTCCGCCCTGGAGACACTTGTAACCTGGACCAGGGGAAAGAGAAACGAGATAAAACAGCGGTTTGAAGCGGCCTATGCCGGCGACGAGTCGCGGCGCGGGGAAGCCCAGGGCGAATACAGAAGAATTCTGGGATTATACATAGACGGTTCAAAGACGCTTGCGGAACTAAACGCCGCCGCGAAAGAAGCCTATGGAGAACATTCCCCCGCGATCAAAAATCATCTTGAAAACCTGGGCAGCGTAATGCTTTCCGATCTTGATTTGACAGGCGGCGAAAAAAGCGGCAGCGTTTTTCAATTCAGGGAATTGGCGCTTGAATACGAAGAACTTATTGAGCGGATCTACAGATCCCGCTTTGATTCGGAACTGGCTTCCAGAGAAATCGAATGGGAAAAGCAGCAGGAAGACCTTATCCAAAAAATTGCCTCATGGAAAGAAGCGTCGGGACTTATTCTTGAAAGGGGCAGGAAAGACTGGAAAGAAGGCCTTGAAGACATGCTTGAAAAAAGTGAAAAGTGGGCCAGGTCTTTTGAGGAAGAATACGGCCGGATCGACGCGGCCTGGAACGCGGCGTATCTGGAATGTTTACAGGACAAGGAGGCATGGGTAAACAGGGCCGTGGAAGCCGCGGATAACGCGCTTCAGGGCGCCCTGCTTTCGTTTATCGGATCGGATGCGGAAGCCGGAAGCCGAAAATTTGCGGCGTTTTTCCCGTCCACCCTGCCCGGATTCGGCGGGGTGGAAGAAGCCGGAGAAATACTGCAGGATGTTCTCGCGTCCGCGGGTATCAAGGGTCTTGCGGGCGCGTTTGACGCGATTAACGGAAACGCGAAGACAGCCGGGATCACGCTCCGTACCGGGAACAGCGGTTCTGGCCTCTGGAACGCCGGTCAAGCCTATACGGCCGCCAGAGAATTGGCCCGGAAAGGGACAACGGAATTGGCCTCGCAAAAAATGAAAATTCTCGCTTTACAGGCCCGGGAAAGCGCCGTTCAGGCCAAGGCCCAGCTCGATCAAAATATTGAGAACGCCAACCGGAATTTTGATAAAAACATGGATGAAACGTTTATAATGGGATCGGGATGGGTAAAATCCGGGAACGCCTATATTCGGGATATAATAGTTCATTCAACACTCTTTCAGTCTGTTATAACCGACAGGGTAACGGTGGATTCGTACAAATGGTTCGTAATGGAATATTGGGATTTTACCACCAATCTGAGCGATGGTTATCTGGACGGGCTTGATTATTTTGCCATAGAAACCGTAATCGGTCTTGCCCAGGACGAGGTCCGGCAAAAAAGTGAAGTCGTATTCGGCAACGCTTCCGGGGAAACCGGGCTTTTTGCCGGATGGATTGGCGAAGCTCCGGAAATGATCAACGGCGTTTTTGCAAAGGCGGGAAGCGGTGAATTAGGCCGGCTTTTAACGGAATATTATACCTATGCGATGAAGCAGAGTCGGGGAATCGCGCTGGTAAATCTGCCTGCCTGGAACAAACCGCTTTGGGATTCCCGGGGATCGTGGTTTAGCGCCCCAAGCCTTAGAACCGTTGCGGACATTGCGATGACGGCAGTATCAGCCGTTGCCGTTGCCGCTTCGCCGTTGACAGGCGGCGCATCCCTGGCCCTGGGCGTGGCGATAAACCTTGCGGACGACGCTTTGTTTACTGCCCTGGATGCAGCCAGCGGTTACAAGAGCTGGGACGAAGCGGGCTTTGCTTTTGGGCAAAAGGCCTTGATGACCGTCGCTACATCGACAGCGGGAGCCGTTTTTAACGGCTTCGGTAAAGTTGCCGAAGGCGGTACGGGCTTTTTCAATACGGGCGGTTTAAGTGGTTATATTGATCGGGCCATGGACCAGGGATTTGACAAAGTATTGTCCATGGGGGCATTGTCCGGGGCGCGGGCTTTTAGTACCGGTACCATCACCAGCGCCCTCGGCGCCGTTACGTACAGCCGGGAAAACGGATTCGGCTGGTCACGGGATTCTTTTTCATCGGGATTGTACGGCAGTTTGGCCGGGACCGCCTCAGCGGGAACCGGTTCGTTCGTTACCGGTACAATGAATCTGGGCCTTGAAGGTTTTTACGGACAATATTATGCGGACGGCAGTAAATTGTCTTCAGTGGTTGGCGGTTTGAGCGGACAGGGAATTAATGTTGCTTCGGGTGGAGATTTTACGTTAAATGTATTTAATCTGGGTTTTGCCAACAAAGATCTGACTTCAACCGGCCTTCTTGAGCTCCACCTTGGCAGAGACGGCATTAATACCCAAATAGGCGCCGGCGGGACGGATCTAAGCGCGGGAGCCGTTGCAAGCGCCGTACGCGGGGTGGAAGCATGGCGGGTAAATTTCGAGATATGGAATTCCGGTTCCGCCGACGCAAAGGAATACATCAGTCAGATGAGAAGCCTTTATTCGGGAGATATCGTCAATAACAGCGAATACGACGCGATACTCGCCGGAAAAACCAGAATTCTGGAAGACAACTCGGTCGACGAGACATTAAGCGAATACAATCCCGTAAGCGGGATCAAGTACATCATTTTGGGGAACGACGCCGTTAACGATGACAGCCGTTTTGGACTCAACGTAGTCTTTAGCCATGAATCGTACCGGAATGGCCTGGACGACGGGGAAGAAGTACAGAAATTTGAGACAGGCCAGGCCATACTTGGCCACATCGGTACGGCTCTGGGGTTAATGCAGAGCTACGGTGAAGGCTCGATCGGGCGGGCAATGGCAGGAGAGGCAAAAAGCTTTTACGAAAATTACACAACCATCCTGAGCGAAAACAGTTCCATTGACGATAAACTCAACGCGCTTGTCCAATTGGGCGCGGTGTTTGAAAGTTACGATTCAAGCGCCGACTACTGGAAGATGAGACATGACGGTGTTTTGGTTTATGACAACAGCGGTTGGCTGCAGGACGAGGCCGGTAAGTATATAAACACCGATGGAAAAAGAACCGCTTCCCTTACCGCAGAGACCGTTGGCGCGGAGAATATCAAACAGGGATTGTTGAATATTTTATATGGCGGAACAAGCGGCGTAGCTTTAAATAGCTATTCCAAAAAGCAACAGGACTTTGCAAGAGATATTATGAACGAAGCAGGATTGGTAAACGGCGCCATGCTTAATATGAACGATGTCATGTCTTTTGCGGGCGATACTGTGGCCGGAGCGGTTTTTCGAACCTATTACAACAACACCGTAGATTATTTTCTGGCGTCAAACCACCACGTTGATTTGATTTTCAACAACAAAGGGAATTGGACTCCCCGTGAACTGTCGTACGCTGCTACATCAAGGTATGTCGCGGAAGCAGCCTACAGGGTTAACAGATATAAAATGGCTGATGGCAGCGTGGCAAACGGACTGCGGAGGAAGTACCTTGACACGGTTCAGTTTTCCGATGGCACATCGCAAAATCTGTTAAAGATCACTGAGGAGAATCCTTACCTATACACGCTGTTGAATCAAAACGATTCTGTCTTTAAAAGTGAAAATTCCGCCTGGCATAACGAGGCCTTGTATAAATGGGGTTGTAATTTTATGTCGAGTATAGCCGTTCCACAGTTACTTACCGGTGACATTTTCGACGCCCAGGAAGTAACCGATGTATGGAACTGGGCCGTAGAAAAAGGCGTGATGCGAAGTGACGGACTTGTTAACGATGCTACGCCATTGGCAACTTACGTTTTGCAAAATGTAATCGGCGAAAGCAACATGGGGATAGTATTCGAGAAGAAAAGTCTCGCCAGACCTTCTACAGACAGCATGCTTATAGCGGTAAAAGAACAGTACGACCCAAGCCATTTTGTCCTTGACGGAATTGACCAGCGTCTGCTTTATAATCCGTGGCCGGACCTAATAAGACCGCATAACCGTTATGACGGCGTTTTTTTACAAACTTCCTATTAAGGGAAGGTAATCCGCATGTTTTGAGTGTTATCATGGATGTATTTTTGAGTAACATAAAGAGACCGATCGTCGTATGTGTTACGTTGGCGGGTTTTCAAATTTGTTAAAAAATCCCCTGCAAACAGGGGTTATAAACATCGGCGGATTTACGCATAAGGAGAAACAAAATGGGAACTTTCGGATTACATGGTAAGCATACTGTGGCATTTAGCATTTTGATTGGCATAACGCTGACAACCGGCATGACGTTTTTTGGTTGTACAACACTGCCAAGTGATGCTCCTCCATTACACCAGGCAATTGCCGGCGGTAATTTTGCGCGGGTTCAGAAATTGGTTGAAGCAGGGGCGGACATTAACGA